>NZ_JBNNHG010000010.1:0-10791 GCF_050268705.1 Stenotrophomonas sp. NPDC077659
GCTACGAGCCGGGCCATCCACTGGCCGATGCCGATGGCTACATCTACCAGCCCGAGGGCGAGGGCGAGGGCGAGGACGATGACAACGGTACCCAGGCCCTTAAGGGGGTTTCCCTGGAAGTCGCACCGGGCGATTTCTTCGCCCTGCTCGGCCCCAACGGTGCCGGCAAGTCCACCCTGATCGGCATCATCAGCTCCCTGGTCAACCTCAGCGAGGGCCAGGTGGAAGTGTTCGGCAGCGACCTGGTGCGCAGCCGCAGCGCCACCATGCGCCTGATCGGCCTGGTGCCGCAGGAAATCAACTTCAACCTGTTCGAGAAGCCCTTCGACATCCTGGTCAACTACGCCGGTTTCTATGGCGTGGCCCGCCAGGAAGCCGAGCAGCGCGCCGAAGAGGAACTGAAGCGCGCGCATCTGTGGGAAAAGGCGCAGGTGATGAGCCGCACCCTGTCCGGCGGCATGAAGCGCCGCCTGATGATCGCCCGCGCGATGATGACGCGCCCGCGCCTGCTGATCCTCGATGAACCCACCGCCGGCGTGGACATCGAGATCCGCCGCGACATGTGGCGGGTGCTGAAGGAGATCAATGCCGCCGGCACCACGATCATCCTCACCACCCATTATCTGGAAGAAGCCGAGTACCTGTGCCGCAACCTGGCCATCATCAACCACGGCCAGATCGTGGAGCAGGGGCCGATGCGCGCCCTGCTGGCCAAGCTGGACGTGGAAGGCTTCCTGCTGGACATCGATGGTGAACTGCCGTCACAGCTGCCGGTGATCGAAGGCGCAACCCTCACCGCGCCCGATGCACACACCCTGGACATCGACATGCCGCGCGCGATGGACCTCAACCGCGTGTTCGCCGCGCTGAACGAGGCTGGCATCCGCGTGCGCTCGATGCGCACCAAGAGCAACCGCCTGGAGGAGCTGTTCGTGCGCCTTACCGGCAACCTGGAGACGTCTGCATGAGCACCACCGAGCTGACCGACGGCCAGCGCAACCGCATCGCCCTGATGACCATCGTGCGCCGCGAAGTGGCGCGCATCCTGCGCATCTGGGGCCAGACCCTGGTGCCGCCGGCGATCACCATGACCCTGTACTTCCTCATCTTCGGCGGACTGATCGGTTCGCGCGTGGGTGACATGGGCGGTTACAGCTACATGCAGTTCATCGTGCCGGGCCTGGTGATGATGAGCGTGATCCAGAACAGCTATGGCAACATCAGCTCCTCGTTCTTCGGCGCCAAGTTCGGCCGCCACGTGGAAGAGCTGCTGGTGAGCCCGATGCCGAACTGGGTGATCCTGTGGGGCTACGTGGCCGGTGCGGTGCTGCGCGGCCTGATGGTGGGCGTGATCGTGCTGATCATCGCCATGTTCTTCACCCCGGTACGTATCCCGCACCCGCTGGTGACGCTGACCACGGTCATTCTCGGGGCGACGATCTTCTCGCTGGCCGGTTTCATCAATGCGGTGTACGCCAAGAAATTCGATGACGTGGCCATTGTGCCGACCTTCATCCTGACCCCGCTGACCTATCTGGGCGGCGTGTTCTATTCGGTGAAGCTGCTGCCGGGCTGGGCCGAGGCGGCCACCCATGCCAACCCGATCTTCTACATGGTCAATGCGTTCCGCTACGGGCTGCTGGGCAGCAGCGACGTGCCGGTGTGGGTGGCCTACGCGCTGATGATCGGCTTCGTGGTGGTGCTGACCGCACTGGCGCTGTGGCTGCTGCGCCGTGGCGTGGGCATGCGGAGCTGAGAGTTGCCGGCAGGGCCTGCGGCCCTGCACCCGCTCAACGTCAACGTCAACGTCAACAGCTGGCATTCCGTGGGATGGCGGGGTGGGTCCGGTGGCAGGGGACGCCGTAAACCCGTCCATGGGGGCTTGGTCGCCGCATCCATGCGGCTCACACCCCTGCCACCGGACCCACCCCGCCTTCGACAGTTGGCCGGTGGCCAGTAGATCCACGCCATGCGTGGATGAGGCGTAAACCTGTAGAGCCGAGCCTATGCTCGGCTCTTTTTTTGCCCGCAATCTCCGGCACAATCGCTGGAAGACTTCCCCCAGAAAACGGTGAACGTGCGATGCGCATCCTGATTCTCGGCGCCGGTGGTACCGGCGGTTACTTCGGCGGCCGACTTGCCCAGGCCGGCGTGGACGTGACCTTCCTGGTCCGCCCGACCCGCGCCAGCCAGCTGGACCGCGATGGCCTGGTCATCCGCAGCCCCGTCGGCGATGCCAGCTTCCCAGTGCAGCACGTCACCGCCGACGCCTTGCCCGCGCTTGCCGCGCGGCAGCCCTTCGACCTGGTCATCCTCAGCTGCAAGGCCTATGACCTGGACAGTTCGATCGATGCCATCGCACCCGCCGTCGGTGCCGGCACCAGCGTGCTGCCCATCCTCAACGGCCTGCACCATTACGGCGCGCTGGACGCACGCTTCGGCCGCCAGGCCGTGCTCGGTGGCCTGTGCTTCATCAGCGCCACCAAGGCACCGGACGGCGCGGTGCTGCACCTGGGCAAGCCGGCCAAGCTGACCTTCGGCGAGCGCGACGGCGGCGCACTCTCCGACCGCGTGCGCGCCTTCGCCACTGCCTGTGCGCAGGCCAACCTGGACCACCTGGCCAGCGAGCACATCGGCCAGGAACAGTGGATCAAGTACACCTTCCTGACCGCGCTGGCGGCGGCGACCTGCCTGCTGCTCGCAGACATCGGCACCATCGTTGCCACTGATGATGGCGGGGCCATCGTGCGCGGCCTGTACGACGAGTGCCTGGCGGTGGCCGAGGCCGCCGGTGAGCCGGTGCCGCAGGCCGCACAGGACACTGCACGCGGCACCCTGACCCAGGCCGGTTCTGCGCTGAAGGCTTCGATGCTGCGTGATCTGGAAGCCGGCCAGCAGGTGGAAGCCGCACACATTGTGGGTGACATGCTGGCGCGCGCGCGCACGGCCGACCAGGAAGGCCTGCTGCTGCAGGTGGCCTACAGCAGCCTGCAGGCCTACCAGGCGCAGCGCCGCGCGTAATGACTGCAGCCGTCCCCCTGCCTTCGCCCGTGCTCGTCCTCGGCATGGGCTGGAGCGGCCGCGTGCTGGCGGCGCAGTTGCAGGCGCGGGGCGTGCAGGTGTCGGGCACGGTGCGCGATCCCGCGTCGGTCGCCGACGATGGTCTGCGGCGGCACCGCCTGCAGGCCGATGCTGCACCCTCGCCCGCGCTTCTGCAGGAGATCGCGCAGGCCCAGGCAGTTCTCTGCAGCGTGCCGCCGGATGCGCAGGGCGATCCCGTGTTGCGGCAGCTGCTGCCCGCCCTGCAGGCCAGCCCGGCGCTGCGCTGGGTGGGCTATCTGTCCTCGACATCGGTCTACGCCGATCGCGCGGGTGGGTGGATTGACGAATGCAGCGTGGCTGATGCCAGCGAAGCCGCTGGCGTGCAGCGCCGCCTGGCCGAAGCGCAGTGGCGGGCACTGGCCGACACACGCGGCATTGCCTCGGCGGTGTTCCGCCTGCCGGGGTTGTATGGCCCCGGCCGCAATGCGCTGCTGCAGCTGGCCGACGGGCGTGCCCGGCATGTGGTGCGGCCTGGGCTGGTGTTCAACCGTCTGCACGTGGAGGATCTGGCGGCGGTGATCATCGCGGCGATGCAACGGCCCACGCGGGATGGCCTGTATCTGCCCGCTGATGACGAACCCGCGCCACCGCAGGAGGTACTTGCCTATGCCGCGCAGCTGGGCGGATTCACGCTGCCGCCGGCGATGGCCTGGGATGACCCGGCAGTGAGTGCGACGCTGCGGCGCTTCTATGCCAGCAACAAGCGCATCGACAGCCGTGGCACGCGCCAAGCTTTGGGGTGGGCGCCGCGGTTTGCGACGTACCGGGAGGGGCTGGAGGATCTGGCCGCTGTGCGCGGCGCCTGATCCACACCGCTTCGCTCGCCGGGCATGGCCCGGCGCTACCGCCCTGCGTCCACTGCTCTTGTAGAGCCGAGCCCATGCTCGGCTTGCGGCAGCCGAGCATGGGCTCGGCTCTACAGGGTCAGGTCGCGTCAGGCAGGCGGAAGAACGTGCGCGTCGCGGCGGTGGCATTGGCGGCGGTCACCGCCACGTCTTCATCACGGTCGCGGGCAAGTTCCTCGACGATGTGCGCGAGGAACATCGGTTCGTTGCGGCGGTCCTTCGGCATGGGCTTCAGGGTTCGCGGCAGCAGGTACGGCGCGTCGGTCTCGATCATCAGGCGGTTGGCCGGGATGTTCTTCACCAGCTCGCGCAGATGCGCGCCACGGCGCTCATCGCACAGCCAGCCGGTGATGCCGATGTACCAGTCCTGGTCCAGGTAGTCGAAGAGCTCATCGCGTTCGCCGGTGAAGCAATGCACCACCGCCGGGCCGAGGCGACCTTCGAAGTTCTTCATCTGCGCCATGAAATCGGCGTGCGCATCGCGCTGGTGCAGGAACAGCGGCTTTCCATTCTCCGCCGCCAGCTGCAGCTGGCGCTCGAAGGCGCGGTGCTGGGCCGGGCGCGGCGAGAAATCACGGAAGTAGTCCAGCCCGCACTCACCCACCGCCACCACCTCCGGCTGCGCATGCAGCGCGCGCATCTCGGCATCGCATTCCTCGGTGTATTCCACCGCATGGTGCGGATGCACGCCTGCCGTGGCGTACAGGACGCCCGGATGCTGCTGGGCCAGTTGCAGGGCCAGCGGCGAGTGCTCGCGGCTGGCACCGGTGATGACCATCTGCACCACGCCGGCCTGCCGTGCGCGGTCCAGGACGGCATCGCGGTCGCGGTCGAAGGAATCGTGAGTCAGGTTGGCGCCGATATCGATCAGGTGCATGGTCATCGCGGGGAAAAAGTGCCCGCGCATTGTACCCGCGCATGCCGTGGCCCCTTATCCTCTGCACATGAACGCCCCGCTCTTCCCGATTTCCCCCCTGCTGCCGCAGATCCAGCAGCACCTGGCCGCGCAGCCGCGCCTGGTGCTGGAAGCACCGCCCGGTGCCGGCAAGACCACCCAGGTGCCGCTGGCACTGCGCGATGCGCCGTGGCTGCAGGGCCGGAAGATCATCCTGCTGGAGCCGCGCCGGGTGGCCGCACGCAGCGCCGCGCTGTTCATGGCGCGGCAGCTGGGCGAAGAGGTGGGCGGCACGGTCGGCTACCGCATCCGCTTTGAAAACAAGGTGTCGGCACGTACCCGCATTGAAGTCGTCACCGAGGGCATCCTCACCCGCATGCTGCAGGACGACCCGATGCTGGAAACGGTCGGCGCGATCCTGTTCGATGAATTCCACGAACGCCACCTCAGTGGCGATCTCGGCCTGGCCCTGGCGCTGGACGTGCAGGCGCAGCTGCGCGACGACCTGCGCCTGGTGGTGATGTCGGCCACGCTGGATGGCGAGCGCCTGGCGCGCTTCCTCGATGCACCGCGCCTGAGCAGCGAGGGCCGCAGCTACCCGGTGGCGATCAGCCACTTCCCGGCACGCCGCGATGAGGCGCTGGAACTGCAGGCCCGCCGCGCCGTGCAGCAGGCCCTGGCCGAGCATCCCGGCGACCTGCTGGTGTTCCTGCCCGGCCAGCGCGAGATCGCGCGCGTGCAGGCGGGCCTGCAGGATTCGCTGGAAAGCGGCGTCGAGGTGCTGGCGCTGCATGGCGAGCTGCCGGTGGAGCAGCAGGCGCGTGTACTGCAGGCGGCCAGTGATGGCCGCCGCCGCGTGGTGCTGGCCACCAACGTGGCCGAATCGTCGGTGACCCTGCCCGGCGTGCGCGTGGTGATCGACAGCGGCCAGGCACGCGAGCCGCGCTACGACCCCAACAGCGGCTTCACCCGGCTGGACGTGGTGGCGATCGCCCAGGCCTCGGCCGACCAGCGCGCGGGCCGCGCCGGACGCCTGGCCGAGGGCGTGGCGTGGCGGCTGTGGCCGCAGTCGCAGCGGTTGGAGCCACAGCGCCGCGCCGAGATCGACCAGGTGGAACTGGCCGGGCTGGCACTGGAACTGGCGGCCTGGGGCAGCAGCGATCTGCGCTTCCTCGACCCGCCGCCGTCCGGCCCGATGGCCGCCGCGCACGAACTGCTGCAACGCCTGGGTGCACTGTCGGACTCGGGCGCGATCACCGCACTCGGCCGCCGGATATTGGCGCTGGGCACGCACCCACGCATGGCGGCGATGCTGCTGGCCGCACCCGATGCCCGCGCACAGGCGCTGGCCGCCGACCTGGCCGCGCTGCTTGAGGCGCGCGATCCACTGCGCCAGGGCGGCGATGCACTGGCGGCACGCTGGCGTGCACTGGCCGCGTTCCGTACGGGACGTGCACCGACCGATGCCAACCGCAGCGGTCTGGCTGCGATCGATGCCGCGGCCAAGCAATGGCGGCGACGCCTGCGTTGCGAGGCCGCGCCGCCCACCAGCATCGAGGCGCACGCGCTGGGCGATCTGCTGGCCCATGCCTTCCCGGATCGCATCGCCTTCCAGCACCCCAGCGATCCGCTGCGCTACCTGCTGGCCAATGGCCGCAGCGCGCGCCTGCACGAACTGAGCGACCTGCGCGGCGAGCCGTGGCTGGTGGCCAGCGAGCTGCGCTTCGAGGCGCGCGACGCACTGCTGCTGCGCGCTGCGCCGGTGGATGAAGGCTACCTGCGCGCCGCGTGGCCGGCACGCTTCGTCACCGAAGACACCGTGCGCTGGGACAGCGAGCGCCGTGCGCTGGTGGCCGTGCGCGAAACCCGCTTCGACCGCATCGTGCTGGACAGCCGCTCGGCCGGACGCGTCGACCCTCAGCATGCCGCGCAGGCGCTGACCGACGCGGTGGCCGAACTCGGCCTGTCCGCGCTGCCGTGGACCGAGGGCCTGCGCCAGTGGCAGGCGCGGGTGGAATCGCTGCGCCGCTGGATGCCCGAGCTTGGCCTGCCCGACTGCAGCGACGCGGCCCTGCTGGCCACGCGCGCGCACTGGCTGCAACCGGCGTTTGCTGGCAAGAGCCGGCTGGATGCGCTGGACGAGGCCGGTTTTGGCGAAGCGCTGAAGTCGCCGCTGGAATGGTCGCAGCGGCAGCTGGTCGAACGCCACGCGCCGACCCGCATCACTGTGCCGTCCGGGCTGGAACGACCGATCAGCTACGCGCTGGACAGTGAGAGTGGCGAACCGCTGCCGCCGGTGCTGGCTGTGAAGCTGCAGGAGCTGTTCGGCCTGGCCGACACCCCGCGCATCGCCGATGGCCGCGTGGCGCTGACCCTGCACCTGCTGTCGCCGGGCGGTCGCCCGCTGCAGGTGACCCAGGACCTGCGCAACTTCTGGGAAAACACCTATGCCGAGGTGAAGAAGGAAATGAAGGGACGCTACCCGCGCCACCCCTGGCCGGATGATCCGTGGACCGCGACAGCCACGCATCGGGCCAAGCCGCGCGGGACGTGACCGGTAGTGCCGGCCGCTGGCCGGCAGACCCCGTGTCATCCAATGCGCAGAGGTTGCCGGCCAGCGGCCGGCACTACCAGGCGTAGACCCTGCCCGATCCTGAATGGACAGGATAGAGTCACCTCACCCACTGCCCTGACTGACATACCGTTTACAGGCAGCACGACACACTGGACTTCGACCCGAGGCAAAGGACCCCACCGATGAGCAAGCTGACCGTAATCACCGACCGCGCCCTGGAGCGCGCCCTGGAACTGGCGCACACCGCCGGCGATGGCCTGAAGAGCGCTGGTGGCAGCCTGCGCCATTTCGGCCCGCAGGCCAGTGACTGGATCAAGACCGGCGCCGCCGTGGGTGCGGTGAAGACCGGCGGCAAGGTCGCCACCAGGTTCGTGCGTCGCAATCCGGCCGTGGCCATCACCGCCGCTGCCGTTGGCGTGGGCCTGCTGGGTTATGCGCTGTACCGCAAGCAGCAGAAGAAGAAGGCCGCCAACGGTCAGGTGGTAAATGGCCAGGCCAAGCGCATCAACGCGCGTGACCGCCGCAATGCCACCGTCGTGGACGAACACAGCGATATCGGCAGCGACGCCTGAGTGTGACCGACCGGGCCGGATCCCTTCCGCAGGAAGGGCTCTGACCCCGAGCCAGGGCCGGATGCCGCGAGGCCTCCGGCCTTTCTGTTTCAGCCAATCTGCCGCCACTGTCCCGGCGGCAGATCGGCCAGCCGGTACGGCCCCATCGAAACGCGCACCAGGCGCAGCGTCGGCAGGTTCACCGCCGCAGTCATCCGTCGCACCTGGCGGTTGCGGCCCTCGCGGATGGTGATCGCCAGCCAGCTATCGGGCACGGTCTTGCGGAAGCGTACCGGCGGATCGCGCGTCCACAGCGGCGGCGCCGGATCGAGGCGCTCGATCTTCGCCGGCAGCGTAGGCCCGTCATTGAGCAGCACGCCGTCGCGCAGCTGTTGCAGCTGCTCGTCGCTGGGCGTGCCTTCCACCTGCACCCAGTAGGTCTTGTCGGCCTTGTGCCTGGGGTCGGTCAGCTTGTGCGCCAGCGGGCCGTTGTCGGTCAGCAGCAGCAGACCCTCGCTGTCATGGTCCAGGCGGCCGGCCGCATACACGCCCGGCGGCAGACCGAAACCGGCCAGGGTCGGCCGCGGCGGCACGCTGCGGTCGGTGAACTGGCAGAGCACGTTGAAGGGCTTGTTGAAGGCGATCAGCATTGCAGGGACGGCAGGCGGCGGTGGAACATTGTCCCACGCCGCGCGGCGCCGCCGATTTACGGCTTCACGAACCGCAGGGTCATGCGATCACTCTCGCCGATCGCCTGGTACTTCGCGTCGTCGGCCTTGTCGTGCTGGTTGGTCGGCGGCAGCGTCCACACACCGTTCGGGTGGTCCTTGGTATCGCGCGGGTTGGCGTTGACCTCGGTACTGGCGTCCAGCCTGAAGCCAGCGGCCTCGGCCATGGCGATCACCTGCTGCTGGCCGACATAGCCGGTGTCATCGTCGTCGGCCACATCGGCCTTGGCGCGATGCTCGACCACGCCCAGCACACCGCCCGGCTTGAGCACGTTGAAGAAGCCCTGGAACATGCCCTGCGCCTGCCCGGCCTTGCGCCAGTTGTGCACGTTGCGGAAGGTCAGCACCACGTCGGCTGAATTGGCCGGGCCGAAAACCGGCTTGGCCGGATCGTAGGCGACCACGGCAGTCTTGCCGAACTGTGCCGGGGCGCCGGCGTACTTCTTCTCCAGGCTGTCGCGGCTGCGCTGCTGGTAGTCACGGCCACGGCCTTCCGGCACCGCCATCGGATCGACCACGGCGGCGACGTAATGACCCTTGTCATGCAGCAGCGGCGCCAGGATCTCCGAGTACCAGCCGTTGCCGGGGGTGATCTCGATGACGGTCTTTTCCGGAGCCACCTTGAAGAACGACAGCGTCTGCGCCGGATGACGGAAGCCATCGCGCTTGACGTTGTTGGCATCGCGGGTGGGCGCCTTCACCGCCGCCTCGATGGCCGACGAGACCTGGATCTTCGCCGGCGCCATCGTGGCCGGTGCGGCGAACGCGGGAACAGCAGCAAGCAGGGCCGAAGCAAGCAGCAGGCGGCAGCCACGCAGGGACGAAGCAGGCATCATCGGGACGACTCCAGCGGAAGATGCGGCGAGACTAGCAGTCGCAGCGTCCCGGGTGTTCACAAAACGTTAGTTGCGTGCGCGCCGCGGAACACTGTTTTGTGGCCGTCGCCGCAGCACGGTCACACAACGCGTTTTATTCTGGAGCACTTCCCCAAGGAGTCCGTGCCCATGACGGCAACCCGCGAACTGGGCCGTTCCGGCCTGCATGTACGTCCGCTCGCCTTCGGTGGCAACGTGTTTGGCTGGAGCGCCGATGAAAAGGCCAGCTTCGCCCTGCTCGATGCCTTCGTCGATGCCGGCTTCAACCTGGTCGATACTGCCGATGTCTATTCGGCCTGGGTGCCGGGCAATGAAGGCGGTGAATCGGAAACGCTGATCGGCAGGTGGTTCGCACGCAGCGGCAAGCGCGACAAGGTGGTGCTGGCGACCAAGGTGGCCAAGTGGGCCGAACGCCCCGGCCTGACCCCGGACAACATCAATGCCGCGGTCGAGGATTCGCTGCGCCGCCTTCAGACCGACGTGATCGATCTGTACCAGGCCCACGAGGATGACGAGTCGACACCGCTGGAAGCCACACTCGCTGCGTTCGGTCGTCTGATCGAAGCGGGCAAGGTGCGCGCCATCGGTGCATCCAACTACAGCGCCACGCGCTTGGCCGACGCGCTGAAGGTGTCCACCGACTACAAGCTGCCGCGCTACGAGACCCTGCAGCCGGAGTACAACCTGTACGACCGCGCCGGCTACGAGAAGGAGCTGGAACCGCTGGTGCAGCGCGAGCAGATCGGTGTGATCGGTTACTACGCGCTGGCCAGTGGCTTCCTCAGTGGCAAGTACCGCACCCCGGACGATGCCGCAAAGAGCCCGGCGCGCGGCGAGACGGTGGTCAAGCGCTATCTGAACCCGCGCGGCCTGCGCATCCTGCAGGCACTGGATGACGTGGCCAGCAAGCACAACGCCAGTGCCGCGCAGGTCGCGCTGGCGTGGCAGATCGCACGGCCGTCGATTACCGCACCGATTGTCAGCGCCACCAGCGTGGAGCAGCTGCAGGATCTGCTGGCGGCCGCCACTGTCGGCCTGAGCGTGCAGGACATCGCGCAGCTGGACGCGGCCAGCGTGGAAGGGTGATTGCTGCATCCACGCACGGCGTGGATCTACTGCATGCGGGCGTGGCCAGGATCACCGCATCCACGCGTAGCGTGGATCTACTACATGCGGGCGTGGCCAGGATTCACCGCATCCACGCATGGCGTGGATGTACC
>NZ_JBNNHG010000010.1:10884-25733 GCF_050268705.1 Stenotrophomonas sp. NPDC077659
CCGCATCCACGCATGGCGTGGATCTACTACATGCGGGCGTGGCCAGGATTCACCGCAGCCACGCATGGCGTGGATCTACTACATGCGGGCGTGGCCAGGATTCACCGCATCCACGCGTGGCGTGGATCTACCACATGCACGGGTGGCGATCCGGACAGTAGATCCACGCCATGCGTGGATGGAGCGGTGCCGACCAAGGTGGGCGTCTACCGGAGCCGCTGCGCTCAGCGCGGCACGCTGTCCTCACCCACCAGCGCGTGGTGCACGCCGATGCCCGCGCGCACGCCTTCGGCCATCGCCAGGGTGATGTTGCCCACCGTGGTCGCGTCGCCTGCGGCATACACGTTCGGCACCGAGGTCTGCTTCATCATGTCGACCTCGACCAGCACGCCCAGCGGGCTGTCCACCAGGGTGCAGCCGAGCTGCTGCACCAGCTGCGTGGCCATCTGCTGCATGGCCGGCACGAACAGCGCTCGCTGGGCGATACGGCGGCCATCGGCCAGTTCCACTTCCAGCCACGTCGGCTGTTCGCCCTGCACGCCCACTACCGGGGTGGTCTCGATCTGCACGCCGCGCTGCTGCATGGCGGCCCGCTCTTCATCGGTGATCGGCAGGCCCTGGCTGAAAAAGGTGACATTGCCCCAGTCGGCGAACAGGGTCGCCTTGGCCGCCGACATCGGGTGGCCACCGAGCAGGCCGATGGCACCGCCACCCACTTCATAGCCATGGCAGTAGGGACAGTGCAGCACGGTGCTGCCCCAGCGTTCGGCCAGTCCCGGCAGTTCGGGCAGCTGGTCGGCAATGCCGGTGGCCAGCAGCAGCTTGCGTGCGGCCAGCACCTGGTCATCGACCGTGCGTACTTCCACGCCATCGGTATGGGACTGCGCCTGCACCACCTCTCCCTGCAGCCAGCGCACGCTGGGGTAATCAAGCAGTTGCTGGCGGGCGTTCTTCAGTAGTTCGGCTCCGCTGATGCCGTCCTGGCCGAGCACGCCGTGCGAGTGGCTGGCGGCACGGTTACGCGGCAGGCCGCTGTCGATGATCATGACCGGGCGGCGGGCACGGGCCAGGATCAGGCCGGCGGCGATGCCAGCGTAGCTGCCGCCGACGATGAGGACATCAGGATTCATGGGAGCCTTCCAGGGAACGGTGATGGGCAAGATGCCGGGCGAAATCGGTGCCCAGCTGGTCCAGGGTGCTGGCCTGCAGACGCGCTTCGAGCAGGCGCTGGGCCTCGCGCGCGCCCTCCTGCAGGGCCTGGTTGACCAGTTGCTGGATGGGGCAGCCACCGCCGTTGCCGCGGTGGCTGACCTGCACCAGCGGCGGTGCGCCCACGGCCAGGTAGATGTCGTACAGGCTGATCTGCGCCGCCTCGCGCGCCAGCTGGCTGCCGCCGCCATGGCCGCGCGTGCTGCGCACCAGGCCGGCCTTGTGCATCTGCGCCAGCAGGCGGCGGATCACCACCGGGTGGGTCGGCAGGCAGGTGGCCAGCTGCTCGGACGTACGCGGACCCTCCTGGCCAACCAGATGTGCCATCACGTGCAGCGCGTCGGAAAGTGGATGGGCGGATTTCATGTAATAAAAATAGTTACATTTAAACCCCCTGTCGAGTGTCCACATTCGTTCCATTCGGACACATTCGTTCCCGGAAACATTTCCTTCACCTCGCTAAACGCGACAGTAATGTGATCGGATTCGCACTTCAGAGACCTCAGGGTGGGTCGATACCGCATTGCTCCCCTTCCGAGATCCCCCCGCATGAATGCTCCCTCCCCTGCGCCGCGGCTGCAGTCGAAGCTGCTCGGTGCTGTTTCCGTTGGGCTGGCCGTCGTCCTGCTGTGCGCCCTGGCGGGCTTGGCATCGGCGTGGCTGAAGCTGTCCACCGAAGTCCCCGCAGAGGTCGCCCACAGCCGCGACGCCGAGCGCCTGCAGCGCGAGTTCCGCGGCCAGGTCCAGGAATGGAAGAACGTGCTGCTGCGCGGCCACGATGAAGCGCTGCGCCAGCGCCACCTGCAGGCCTTCGATGACGAAGGAAAGCTGGTGGAGACGCTGGCCAGCGGCCTGGCCAACAGCCCCGATGCCCGCACGCGCGACATGGCGCAGGCGTTCGGCAAACTGCATGCGCAGTTGCAGAAGGAGTACCACGCCGCCCTGCAGGCCTTTGCCGAGGCCGGCTACGACCCGGCTGCCGGCGATACCCTGGTGCGCGGCAAGGATCGGCCCGTGGCCGCCGCGCTGGATGCGCTGGGTACGCACACCGCACAGGTGGCCGAGGCCGCAGTGAGCGCGCGTTCGCAACAGGCGCGACGCACGCTGGTGCTGTCCGCCGCGCTGACCATCGCGGCGGCAGTGCTGCTGCTGGCTGGCCTGGGCTGGTGGCTGCGGCGCGCGGTGGTGCAGCCGGTGCTGGCGGTGGAGGCCGCGGCGCGCGCAGTGGCCGCCGGCGATCTTGACCATGGGGTGCAGGTGCGCAGCCGCGACGAGATCGGCCGCCTGGCGCAGGCCATGCAGGCCGTGCAGGGCACGCTGCGCGACGTGCTTGCTGCGCAGGCGGCGATGGCGCAGGCGCACGATGCCGGCACCATCAGCCACCGCATGCAGGCCCACGCCTTCCCCGGGGCTTACGGGCGCATGGTGGCCGACACCAATGCGCTGGTCGACGCGCACATCCAGGTGAAGATGCGCGCGGTCAGCATCATCGGCCGCTACGCCGTGGGCGACCTGAGCGAGGACATGGAGGCGCTGCCGGGCGAAAAGGCGGTCATTACCCACACGCTGCACACCGCCAAGCAGAACCTTGCCGCCATCAATGGTGAGATCCGCCGCTTGGCCACGGCGGCGGCGGCCGGCGATTTCAGCCAACGCGGCGACAGCGCAAACTTCGCGCATGATTTCCGCGCGATGGTCGATGGATTGAATGAGCTCATGCACGCTGCCGACCACAACCTGGCCGAGGTTTCGACCATGCTGCGAGCCATTGCCGATGGCCGCCTGGGCGCGCGCATGCACGGCGATTTCCAGGGCGTGTTCGCGCGCATCGCCAGCGATGCCAACACCACGGCCGCGCAGCTGGCAACGATTGTTACCGACATCAAACACGTCTCGGGCAGCATCCACGCGGCGGCCGCCGAGATCGCCGCAGGCAACAATGATCTGTCGCGCCGCACCGAGCAGCAGGCGGCCAACCTGGAAGAGACCGCGGCATCGATGGAGGAGCTGACTTCCACCGTGCGGCAGAACGCCGAACACGCGCGACAGGCCAACCAGCTGGCGATCGGCGCGCACAGCGTGGCGTCGCAGGGTGGCGAGGTGGTCGGCCAGGTGGTGGCGACCATGGGCGCGATCGAGACGTCCTCGCGGCAGATTGCCGCGATCATCAGCGTGATCGATGGCATCGCGTTCCAGACCAACATCCTGGCGTTGAATGCGGCGGTGGAAGCAGCGCGTGCCGGCGAACAAGGCCGTGGTTTCGCGGTGGTGGCCAGCGAAGTACGCACGCTGGCGCAGCGCTCAGCGGCGGCCGCCAAGGAAATCAAGACGCTGATCGAGGCCTCGGTGGAACAGGTCGGCCACGGCGCGCAGCGCGTGCGCGAGGCCGGCGACACCATGGCCGAGATCGTGGCGTCGGTGCAGCGCGTGACCGACATCATGGCCGAGATTTCCGCGGCCTCGCAGGAACAGAGCGCGGGCATCGAACAGGTCAGCCAGACCGTGATCCAGATGGATGGCACCACCCAGCAGAATGCCGCGCTGGTGGAAGAAGCCAGTGCCGCCGCACGCAGCCTGGAACAGCAGGCGGACCGACTGATCGATGCGGTGGATGTGTTCGACCTGTCGACCACCGCCGCAGTAAAGGACGCGCTGGCGCACGCGGCCTGACGGATTCGGTTGCCGGCCAGCGGCCGGCACTACCGGACAGGGTAGCGCCCGACCGTTGGTCGGGCGACGGCAGGATCAGTGCGGACCAACGGTCCGCACCCACCGGAGCCGGCGCACCGGACCCTGCGGTAGTGCCGGCCGCTGGCCGGCAACCCGGCTGCAACCTTCAACGCAGGTAATCGCTCTGCGCCATCGCTTCACCCAGGTAATCCAGGAACGAGCTGATGCGCGCCGACACGGCGGTGTTGCGGTAATACACCGCGTGGATCGGCTGATACACATCCAGCGTCTGCGCGGCCAGCACCGGCACCAGGCTGCCTGCGGCGCGGTCACGGTCGGTGACGAAGTCGGACAGGCAGGTGATACCGCCACCTTCCACCGCCAGCCGGCGCAGGATTTCGCCGCTGGAGACGGCGATGTCCGGGCGCACCAGCAGTTGCCCGTCGGTATCGCCGGGCAGCGGCCAGCGGTTCAAGGATTCCGGTTCGTTGAAACCAAGCAGCGTGTACTGGCCCAGCGCGGCCACGCTGGACGGTTCGCCGTGCGCGGCAAGATAGGCCGGGCTGGCCACCAGCTGCAGGCGGCAGCACCCGAGTGAGCGCGCATGCAACGTCGAATCGGCCAGCGGGCCGATGCGGATGGCCACGTCGGTGCGCCGTTCCAGCAGGTCGATGTAGCGCTCGGAGCTGTTCAGTTCCAGCTGCACCTCCGGGTAGCGCGCACGGTAGCTGGCCACCAGCGGCGCGATCACATGCAGCACGAAGGGCATGGCCGCATCCACCCGCAGCCGCCCGGCCGGGCGCTCGCGGCGGGCGGCCATCTGTTCCTCGGCCGATTCCACCGCATCGATGATCGCCCGTGCGTGGCGCAGGTAAGCCTCGCCCTCGGCCGTCAGGTGCAGGCGGCGCGTGGTGCGGGTCAGCAGGGTGGTGCCGAGCTTCTCTTCCAGCCGCCCCAATGCCCGGCTCACGCCGGAGGGGGTCTGCCCCAGTTGCTCGGCGGCGGCGCTGATCGAGCCGCTGTCGATCACGGCCAGGAAGGCCTGCATTTCTTCCAGGGTGGTCTTCATGGCGCCATTATTGACCGGCAGGCAAAAGTGATTGGCGTGAAGACCGGTTTTTCGGCAAAGGTGCGCCGCGCACACTGCGCGCCTTCCTTCCCTCTGGAGCCCGCCATGACCCGTGGCATTCCCCTCGCCCTGCTGGCGCTCACCGTAGGCGCCTTCGCCATCGGCACCACCGAGTTCGTCATCGTCGGCCTCATTCCGACCATCGCCGCCGACCTGCGCGTCAGCCTGCCCTCGGCCGGCCTGCTGGTCTCGCTGTATGCACTGGGCGTGGCCATCGGCGCGCCGGTGCTGACCGCACTGACCGGTCGGGTGCCGCGCAAGCAGCTGCTGGTCGCGCTGATGCTGATGTTCACCCTGGGCAACGTCATCGCCTGGATGGCGCCGGGCTACACCTCCCTCGTCGTCGCCCGCATCCTTACCGGGCTCGCCCACGGTGTGTTCTTCTCCATCGGTTCGATCATCGCAACCGCCGTGGTACCGAAGGAAAAGGCCGCCAGCGCGATCGCCATCATGTTCACCGGCCTGACGGTGGCGCTGGTGACCGGCGTGCCGCTGGGCACCTTCATCGGCCAGCACCTGGGCTGGCGCGCGACCTTCCTGGCCGTGGCCGGGCTGGGCGTGGTGGCCCTGCTGGGTGCGCTGCTGTTCGTGCCGCGCAACGTGCCGCAGAGCGCGCCGGCCAGCATCCGCCAGCAGCTGGGCGTACTGGCGCAGCCGCGCCTGCTGCTGGTCCATGCGATGACCGCGCTCGGCTATGGCGGTACGTTCCTGGCCTTCACCTACCTGGCGCCGATCCTGCAGGACGTGACCGGCTTTTCGGCCAACGCGGTCAGCCTGGTGCTGCTGGTGTACGGCGTGTCGGTGGCCATCGGCAACCTGTGGGGCGGCCGCCTGGCCGACCGCCTGGGCCCGGTGCCGGCGCTCAAGCGCATCTTCGCGCTGCTGGCCATCGTGCTGTTCGCGCTCACCTTCACCGCCTGGAACACCTGGCTGATGCTGCTGACCGTGCTGGCGCTGGGCGCGGTGGCATTCGGCAATGTGCCGGGCCTGCAGGTGTACGTGGTCAAGCAGGCGCAGCGCTATGCACCGCAGGCCACCGATGTGGCCTCGGGCCTGAACATCGCCGCGTTCAACATCGGCATCGCCCTGGGCGCCTCGCTGGGTGGCCTGGTGGTGGAGCACATCGGCCTGATGCATACCCCGTGGCTGGGTGCGCTGGTGGTGGTGCTGGCCTACGCGCTGACCGTGCTGAGCGGGCACCTGGACCGCCGCGATGGCGTCGACCACCGTGCCGAGGGCATCGCCGTAGCCGCGCCCTGACCGGCAACGCAATGCACCGTTGCCGGCATGCACACGGTTGCTGGCCTACCCTTCCTGTTCACTCCTTTCCCCCCGTTGGAGCTTCCCATGACTGTACCCGCCTTTGGCCTTGGCACCTTCCGGCTGAAAGACCAGATCGTGATCGACTCGGTGCGCAATGCACTGGACGTCGGCTACCGCGCCATCGACACCGCACAGATCTACGGCAATGAAGCCGAGGTCGGCCAGGCCATTGCCGGATCCGGCGTGCCGCGTGACGACATCTACCTGACCACCAAGGTGTGGATCACCGAGTTCAAGCGCGATGCGCTGCTGGCCAGCCTGCGTACCAGCCTGGAAAAGCTGCGCACCGACCACGTCGACCTGGCGCTGATCCACTGGCCTTCGCCCAACGACAAGGTGGACGTGCCGATGGAGGAATACCTGCCGGCGCTGGCCGAGGCCAAGGCACTGGGCCTGACCCGCGAGATCGGCATCTCCAACTTCACCATCGCCCAGACCCGCAAGGCGATCGGGATTCTCGGGGCCGATGCCATCGCCACCAACCAGATCGAGATCCACCCCTACCTGCAGAACCGCCTGCTGGTGAAGTTCCTGCAGGACAACGGCATCCGCATCACGGCGTACATGAGCCTTGCCTACGGTGAAGTGCTGAAGGACCCGGTGATCCAGGCCATCGCCGGCCGCCACCAGGCCACCGCCGCACAGGTGGCACTGGCCTGGGCGCTGCAGCAGGGCTTTGCAGTCATCCCGTCGTCGACCAAGCGCGAGAACCTGGCCGGTAATCTGGAAGCCGCTGCGATCCGCCTGACCGACGAGGACATGGCACAGATCGCTACGCTTGATCGGGGCCAGCGCTTGGCCAACCCAGAAGGGATTGCCCCGGCCTGGGATTGAGGAACGGCCGCCGGGCATGGCCCGGCGCTACCGGATACGCGTGGGTAGCGCCGGGCCATGCCCGGCGGATCCATCAGGCCTGCAACAACCACCCACGCATCGCCGCACTCACCTCATCCGGCTTTTCCATCGGCGCCAGGTGCCCGCAATCGGGCACCACCACCAGCTGCGAATGCGGCGCCAGCGCGTGCATTTCCTCGCTCACCGCCAGCGGCGTGATGCGGTCGTTCGCACCGCAGATGATCAGCAGCGGATCGCGGTAGGCGGCCAGCACGTCATGGCCATCGCGGCGTTCCAGCGCGCTCTGGCGCAGGAATACCTCCGCCCCCAACCGCGCGGTCATGTCGCGCACGCGCTGCACCAGCACGTAGTCGTCCAGCCGCGAGGCATCGACATAGCTGCGCATCAGCGCATCACCAAAGCCATGGAATCTTCCGGGCAGGCGCACGCTGGCGCTCTGGCTGCGGCGCTGCTCGGCGCGCTCGGGCGAATCGGCATGGAACGAGGTATCGATCAGCGCCAGCTGCAGCACGCGCTCCGGGGCGGTGCGCAGGATCTGCTGGGCCACGAAACCTCCCAGCGAGAAACCGGCCAGGGCAAAGCGCTCCGGCGCCTGCGCCAGCACGTCGTCGGCCACCGCCTGCAGGGTATCGCTGCGGGTCTGGTCGCCCACGGTGCAGTCGGCGATGTCGGCCAGGTCGGCCAGCTGCGCGCGCCACAGCTCGGCGTCGTTGAGCAGGCCGGGGAGCAGCAGCAGGGGGATGTGATCGGTCATGGGGGTATTGTCGCGCGGTCGGGTGGGTCCGGCCATGCCGCAACGGGCTGTTGGGCTGTAAAGTCGAGCTTGCTCGACTGCCGCACAGCCAGTCGAGCATGGCTCGACTCTACCGTAGGCAGCGACACGGACACGACCATGGCAGACCCCTACAACAGCGGCATCCCCTCCCCTCCGGTACTGCGCTTCGAGGATTCGTTGGTCACCACCGCCTTCGAGCTGCCCGGCTACCGGGTGGCGCACAACCTGGGCGTCGTACGCGGCATCACCGTGCGCTCGCGCTCGATCGTCGGCAACTTCCTCGGTGGCATCCAGACGATCTTCGGCGGCAACATCACCATCTACACCGAGCTGTGCGAGCAGGCCCGCCAGGAAACCTACCGTGACATGGTCAAGCACGCACGCCAGCTGGGGGCGAATGCCATCATCGGCATGCGCTATGACGCCACCGATGTGATGACCGGGCTGACCGAGGTGCTGTGCTATGGCACGGCGGTGGTGGTGGAACCGCTGCGCTGATTTTGCCGCCGGGCATGGCTTCAAAAGCAGCCGAGCGTGGGCTCGGCTCTACGCAGGGGGTGAGGGCACTTCTACCTGCTGCACCGGCAGGGTCACCATCATCACGGTCGGGTCATCCGGGTCCAGCTTGGTCTTGAAGCCCAGGCTCTGGCACATCGCCAACATGGTGCTGTTCTCGCGCAGTACCTGGCCTTCCACCACGTCCAGACCCAGCCACTTGGCGTACTCGATCATGATCGCCATCAGGCGCCAGCCGATGCCGTGACCCTTCAGGTCCGAGCGGATGAGGATGCCGTACTCGCCGCGGTTGTAATCGGCGTCGGCATGCAGGCGCACCGCGCCGAGCATGTCGCCGTTGCGCGGGTCGATGGCCACCAGCGCGATCGAGCGCGCGTAGTCGAGCTGGGTCAGGCGGGCGATGAACTCGTGGCTGAAATGCTTGACCGACTGGAAGAAGCGCAGGCGCAGGTCTTCATCGCTGACGCGGGCGAAGAACGCGCGGAACAACGCATCGTCCTCCGGCCGTACCGGACGCACGAAGGCGCGGCCACCGTCGGACAGCTCGATGGTGCGCTCCCACTCCTTCGGGTACGGGAACACCGAGAAGCGCGGGTGGCCGCGGCCCTTGTGCAGGATGCGCGAGGGGGCGATGGCCACGCGTGCATCGAGGGCAAGGATGCCCTTGCTGTCCACCAGCAGCGGATTGATGTCCAGCGTACGCACTTCGGGAATGTCGGCCGCCAGCTGCGCCAGCTTCACCAATGCCAATGCCAGCGCGCGCTCGTCGGCCGCCGGTACATCGCCATAGGCCTTGAGGATGCGCGAGGCACGCGTCTGGCCAATCAGTTCATGGGCCAGGCGCAGGTCCAGCGGCGGCAGCGCCAGCGCCTTGTCGTTGATCACTTCCACGGCGGTGCCGCCGCGCCCGACCACAATGACCGGGCCGAACGTAGCGTCATCGGCGATGCCGACGATGATCTCGCGTGCTTTCGGGCGGATGATGGTCGGCTGCACCAGCAGGCCGTCGATGCGTGCCTCCGGGCGGCGCTGGCGGGCGCGTTCGAGGATGGCGTTGGCGGCGCTCTGCACCGCTGGCAAGGTCGCCAGGTTCAGGCGCACGCCGTCCACTTCGGATTTATGTGGAATATCCGGCGACAGGATCTTCAGCGCGATCGTGGCACCGCGCTCCAGCAGCGGCTGCGCCAGGTCCATTGCTTCATGCGCATCGCGTGCGTGCATCACCGGGGCCGAGGCAATGCCATAAGCCTTGAGCAGATCGTGGGTGGCCAGCGGGTCCAGCCACTGCTGGCCATTGGCCAGTGCGGCGTCGACCAGCGCGCGCGCGCGCGCGGTGTCCACGCTGAAATCCTGGGGCAGGCTGGGCGGCGTTTCCATCAGCGCGTTCTGCGCTTCGCGGTAGCGCACCAGATGCTGGAAGCCGCGCACGGCTTCGGCCTCAGTGGGATAGGTCGGCACACGGGCAGCGTTGAGCGTGGCGGTGGCCTGGTCGTCATTGCCCAGCCACACGGCGAACACGGGCTTGTCGCGGTGGTGGCGCGGGCGCAGGCCCAGCGTGCGGGTCAGCGCCTGCGCGGCATCGGCCGAGGAGGTGAACGCGGTGGGCACGTTGACCACCATCACCGCATCGTTCTCGTTGTCGGCCAGCAGTGCCTCGATGGCGGCCGCATAGCGATCACCGTCGGCGTCGACCACGATGTCGACCGGGTTGCTGCGTGACCAGCCCTGCGGCAGCACCTTGTCCAGCGTTTCCACCGTGCTGTCGGACAGCTGCGCCAGGGTGCCGCGCAGTGCCACCAGCTGGTCCACCGCCAGGCGGCCGACGCCTCCGCCGTTGCTGAGCACGGCCAGCCGACGGCCGGGGAAGGTGCCGAGGCGGCCCAGCGTTTCGGCGGCGGTGAACAGCTCATCCAGCGCGTTCACGCGCAGCAGGCCTGCACGATTGAAGGCGGCGCCGTAGACATCATCGGCGCATGCCAGCGCCTGCACGTGGGTATCGGCGCTGCCGGGCTGCACGCGCTGGGCACGGCCGGACTTCACCACCACCACCGGCTTGGCGCGCGCAGCGGCACGCGCGGCCGACATGAACTTGCGCGCGTCCTTGATGTGTTCGACATAGAGCAGGATGGCGCGGGTGCGGTAGTCGGTGGCGAAGTAATCGAGCAGATCGCCGAAGTCGACGTCCATGGTGTCACCCAGCGACACCACGGCGGAGAAGCCGACCGAACGCGCCACGCCCCACTCCACCAGCGCGGCGGCAATGGCCGAGGATTCGGAAACCAGGGCCAGATCGCCCGCCTGCGGGAAGTGCGCGGCGATGCTGGCATTGAGCCGCGCATGCGGTGCGATGACGCCCAGACAATGCGGGCCCAGAATGCGCAGGCCATGCTGGCGCGCCACCGTTTCCACCTGTTCGGACAGCGAGCCGGGGCCTTCGCCAAGGTGTGCGGTGAGGATGATCGCCGCCTGCACGCCGCGCTCGGCGGCGGTCCGCACCACCTGCGGCACGATCGCTGCGGGTGCGGTGATGACTACCAGGTCGGGCACCCAGTCCAGATCCTTCAGCCGCTTGACCGTACGGATGCCATCGATCTCGGCGTGGCGCGGGTTGATCCACGCCACCCTGCCGGGAAAGCCGGTACCGCGCAGGTTGCGCATCACCGCGCGGCCAGCCGAACGCTCGCGCGGGCTGCCGCCGATCACCGCAACCGACTGCGGACGGAACACAGACTGCAGGTGGTAGGTACTCATGCGCCTACGGTACCCAAAAAAGGGGACGGAGGGGATTAAGTCGTTTGTACACAAACGACTTAATCCCCTCCGTCCCCTTTTTGTTACAACAACGTGCCGTGCAGGATGAGGGCGGCGATGCTGAAGTAGATCACCAGGCCGGTCACGTCCACCAGGGTGGCCACGAACGGCGCCGAGGCACTGGCCGGGTCGAAGCCCAGGCGCTTGAGGATGAAGGGCAGCATCGAGCCGGACAGCGAGCCGAAGGTGACGATGCCCACCAGCGCGGCACCGATGGTGATGGCCAGCAGGATCCAGTGTTCGCCATAGTCATGCAGGCCACCCAGCTGCCAGATGACGATACGCACGATGGCCAGGCAGCCGAGGATGGCGCCCAGCACCATGCCGGTGGGCACTTCGCGCAGGGCCACGCGCCACCAGTCGCGCAGGCGCAGCTCGCGCAGGGCCAGACTGCGGATCAGCAGCGAGGTGGCCTGCGAGCCGGAATTCCCGCCCGAGCTCATGATGAGCGGAATGAACAGGGTCAGCACCACCGCACGCGCCAGTTCGTCTTCGTAGTGCTGCATCGCGCTTGCGGTGAGCATTTCACCGAGAAACAGCACGCTCAGCCAGCCGGCACGCTTGCGCAGCATCTCGAAGAAACCGATCTGCATGTACGGCTTGTCCAGCGCTTCCATGCCGCCGAACTTGTGTGCGTCCTCGGTCGACTCTTCGATGAGCGCATCAAGCACGTCGTCAACGGTGACGATGCCCAGCAGGTGCTGCTGCGCGTCCACCACTGGAATGGCCAGCAGGTCGTGGCGGCGGATCAGCCGCGCCACTTCTTCCTGGTCCAGCAATGCGTCCACCGTGACCGGCGGATTGACCTGGGCCACGTCGAGTATCGATTCCTCCGGCAGGCCGGTGATCAGCCGGCGCATGGTCACCACCTGCTGCAGCTGCTGGCTGGCCGGGTCCAGCACGTAGATGGCGTACACGGTCTCGCGGGTGCGCTCGACCTGGCGGATGTGCTGCAGGGTCTGGGCCACGGTCCAGGTGGCAGGCACGGCGACGAACTCGGTGGTCATCAGCGCGCCAGCGGTGTTGGGCGGGTAGCTCAGCAGCGTCTGGATGGCCTGGCGGGCATCGCTGCCCAGCAGCGGGATCAGCCGCGCGCGCTCGTCCTCGTCCAGCTCGTGGACGATGTCGGTGGCGCGGTCGTCGGCCATCAGCCCCAGCAGGGCTGCGGCACGAGCCGGCGGCAGTGCAGCCACCAGTTCGCCACTGCGGTGCAGTTCCGGCGCTTCGAGCATCTTCACCGCGCGCGGCAGCGACAGCGCGGCCAGCGTTTCGGCGGCGCGCTCCAGGTCGAGTGTGTTGAGGAATTCCACCGCGTCGGCGGTGTTGTAGCTGGCCAGGGGTGCGGCGAGGGCAGCGGCGTCGGCCACCGGGCGCAGCAGTTGCTTCTGGTTCATGGGCTTGCCTTGTGGGGATGCGACCTCGCGCAACGCCAACGCAGGCAAACCGACCCGATATCAGGCGGTCGCCATCGCTGGCGTCGAACGAGGTCGACTTCTACTGTCGCTGGACATGGGTTGGGGACTCCGGATGGGTGTACTGCCTGACACGCTCGACAACGGCGGGACCGGCAGCGGCGGGCAGTCTGGACCTGCCGGCACGCGCGGTCAACCCAGGCGTGGGCTCGCGGTCAGGCATCCTTGGGGTCAGCGCCCCTTGCGGCGCAAGGGGATCCGAGCCCGGCATGCGCGCATAATGACGGGGTGGCCTGCACGGCCGCGCTCCCCCAAGCCGAACCCACGCAGCACAGGCCCCCGCGATGACCAGGAATTCCCATGCATAGCGGTGGTCTGGAACTGGCGCTGGTGCTGCTGCTGGCCGCGGTGATCGCGGTGCCGGTGTTCAAGAAGTTCGGCTTCGGCGCGGTGCTGGGCTACCTCGCCGCTGGCGTGGTGCTGGGCCCGGACGGGCTGGGCTTCGTGCAGGATGCCGACCGCATCCTCGGCGCAGCTGAGATCGGCGTGGTGATGCTGCTGTTCGTCATCGGCCTGGAGCTGTCACCGGCACGCCTGAAAGTGATGCGGCGCTCGGTGTTCGGCGCGGGTGCGGCGCAGGTGGCGCTGTCCGGCCTGCTGCTGGGGGGCCTGCTGCTGCTCGATCATTTCCAGTGGAAGAGCGCGCTGGTGGTCGGCATCGCGCTGGCCCTGTCCTCCACCGCGGTAGGCCTGCAGCTGCTGTCCGAGCACAAGGCGATAAACAGCGACCATGGCCGGCTGGGCTTCGCCATCCTGCTGTTCCAGGACCTGATCGCGATCCCGCTGCTGGCCGCCATCCCGCTGCTGGGCGGGGCGAAGAACGAGACTCTGCGCTGGGAAGACGCGGCCGTGGCGCTGGGTGCGCTGGCGGTAGTGATCCTGTGCGGGCGGCCGGTACTGCGCAAGGTGTTCGGCATCATCGCCCGCACCCGCAGCCCGGAAGTGTTCACCGCCACCGCGTTGCTGGTGGTGCTGGGCACCGCGTGGTTCATGCAGGAAGCCGGCCTCAGCCCCAGCCTGGGCGCGTTCCTGGCCGGCGTGCTGTTGTCCGATTCGGAATTCCGCCACGAGCTGGAAGCGCAGATCGAGCCGTTCAAGGGCCTGCTGCTCGGCCTGTTCTTCATCGCTGTGGGCATGGGCATCGACCTGGACCGCATCGCGGCCGAGCCGTGGCTGATCGCCACCGGCGTGGCGATCCTGCTGCTGGTGAAGTTCAGCGTGCTGTATGCCATCGGCCGCGTGGCCCGGCTCAGTCCGCGGCACTCACTGCTGCTGGGCAGTGTGCTCTGGCTGGGCGGTGAGTTCGCCTTCGTGGTGTTCAATGAGGCCCAGCGCGCGCACCTGCTGGGTGATGCCAACCATGACCGGCTGGTGGCCATCGTCGGCCTGTCGATGGCGATCACACCGCTGCTGATGATCGCCCTGCTGAAGCTGCTGGGCAGGGAACAGCCGGCACCGCGCGATGCCACACCGGCCGACGACGTGGCGCCGGACAACCAGCCCAAGGTGCTGATTGCCGGCATGGGCCGCTTCGGCCAGGTGATCGCGCGCCTGCTGACCGCGCAGAAGGTGCCGTTCGTGGCGCTGGAAGCGAACCCGGACACCGTGGCCGACCTGCGCCGCTTCGGCAACCAGCTGTACTACGGCGACCCGACCCGGCCGGAGATGCTGCGCGCCGCGGGCGGCGAGCATATCGATGTGTTCGTGATCACCGTGGACGATCCGGAAACCAACCTGCGCGCGGTGCGTATGGTGCGCCGCCTGTACCCTGACGCGAAGGTGCTGGCACGCGCGCGCAACCGCCAGCATGCGTGGCGCCTGATGGACATGTCGGCCGAGCCGTTCCGCGAGGTGTTCGGCACCAGCCTGGAGATGAGCGGACGCGTGCTGACCGCGCTGGGCGTGGCGGCGGACGTTGCGCAGCGCCATGTGCAGCGGTTCCGCGAGCATGACGAACAGCTGCTGCGTGACCAGTACCTGGTGTATGACGACGAAGCGGCGGTGATCCAGACCTCGCGCGATGCGCGCAATGACCTGATGCATCTGTTCGAGGCCGACGCGGACAGTGAGTAGATCCACGCCGCGCGTG
>NZ_JBNNHG010000010.1:25828-52354 GCF_050268705.1 Stenotrophomonas sp. NPDC077659
GCGTGGATGATCCTGCACGGAACCAGAAGCATCCACGCATGGCGTGGATCTACTGGGGCCCGAGCGTCCGTGAGTAGATCCACGCCGCGCGTGGATGATCCTGCACGGAACCAGAAGCATCCACGCATGGCGTGGATCTACTGGAATGTGCACGACGCGGGAAGCGAGGACACATAGGCATGCCGACCAACGGTCGGCACCCACCCGGTGGATGGTGGACCCGGTAGTGACGGCCGCTGGCCGGCACGGTCAACCGTTGTCGCGCAGGAACCGGGCCATCGAGGACACGCCCGGCACGCGTGGTTCGAATTCGCCGGCCACGTCGATGAAGCCGCGCATGACCGCGATCTCGCGCGGGCTGCGGTTGAGGCTGTCGCGTACTTCCGGATCGGCGCCGGCGCGCAGCAGGCGCTGCACCAGCAGCGGCAGCCCGTGCAGGGCCGCCAGGTGCAGCGGGCCGAAGCCGCGCGGGTCACGCACGTCCAGGCTCACGTCCTCATCCAGCAGGCGCTCCACCGCAGCCATCACCACCTGCTCGTCGCAGGCGGTACCCGGCTCGGCGCGTGCACCCAGCAGCAGCAGCAACGGCGTGACCGACCCGGCCGCGGCCAGGTCGGGCTCGGCGCCGGCCAGCAGCAGCGTATCCAGCAGGGCCAGCAGGCGCGGACGGTCACGGGCGCTGAAGCCATACAGTGCCGCGCAGTGCAGCGGGCCCAGCTGCTGCGCATCGCCAGCATGCACGTCGGCACCGGCGGTGAGCAGGCGCGCGACGATGTCCGGCAGGCCCAGTGCCGAGGCCAGCATCAGCACGGTGACCCCGCCCGGCAGGCGGTGTTCCAGCTGGGCACCGGCATCGAGCAGGGCCGAGACGATATCCACCTGGCGCATGCTGACCGCCGCCGACAGCGGGGTCGCGCCGCTGGCCGCAGCGTGCTGGGGATCGGCACCCCGCGCCAGCAGCAGGTCGACCACCGCCAGGTGGCCACCGCCCGCGGCGCGCAGCAGGGCCGTGCAGCCCTGCGCATCGACGGCGTCGATGGCAAAGCCCAGATCGTTCAGGCGGCGCACGGCATCGACATCACCGGCCATCGCCGCGGCCGGCAGATCGCTTTCGCGCAGCGTGCGGCGCGGCAGCGGCCACACGCGCCAATCCAGCCAGTCGGCCAGATCGCGGCGGCCGATCGACAGCGCCACGCCCAGCGGGGTCTGGCCATCGGCAGCGCGCGCTTCCGGCGACGCACCGTGCTGCACCAGCAGCTTCAGTGCGCCTTCGCGGGCCAGGGCGGTGGCCAGGTGCAGGGCGGTCATGCCGTGGCTGTCGCGGGCTTCACGATCGACACCGGCATTGAGCAGGGCCTGCTGCAGGCGCAGCCAGCCCAGGCGCACCGCCAGCGACAACGGCGGATCACCGGCCGGCGAGGCGGCGAACGGATCGGCGCCACGCTCGAGCAGTTCCAGCGCCAGCTGTTCCAGACCGCGTGCGGCCTGGTCGTGCTGCGCGCAGGCGGCGAGGAAGCGGGCCAGGCCACCACGGCCGGCCGGCGACAGGCCACGCTGCAGCATCACCTGCAGGGCAGGTACCGCATCGATGCCGCGCGACAGCAGCGCGAACATCGGCGTATCGGCACAGGCGTCGAGCACGTACGGATCTGCGCCATGGCCCAGCAGCCAGTCAACCGCACGCGGTTCCAGCGCCAGGCCCGGGTCGAGCAGCAGGCCACCCAGCTCTTCCGGCTGGCACAGCCTGGCCAGCGCAGCCATGCCTTCGGTATTGCCGAACCCCAGCGCTTCGCGCAGCAGGGTCAGCGGCGGGCGGTCCGGCAGCAGGCCACTGGCGCTGGCGGCTTCACCGCGTTCAGCCAGGCCATCGCTGACCGCTGCCGGCAGCGGATAGGACGGATCGAGCAGGGCCACGATGGCCCAGCGGCCGGCTTCGGCGGCGTAATCCACCGCGCGGCGGCCGAGCGGATCGCTGGCATCGGCAGCGATGCCCAGATCCACCAGGCGCTTGACCAGCAGCGGCGAGACATCCTCGGCCATGGCGGCCAGCAGCACGGCGTTGCGGCCTTCGCCGTCGACGGCGATCAGATCGGGCTTGTGCGGCAGCAGGTGTTCGATGACGGCAGCGCGGCCAGCACGGGCCGCTTCCAGCCACGGTGTGCGACCCAGCGCATCGCGCGCTTCCAGGTTGGCACCGGCCCCCAGCAGCACGCCGATGATCTCGACGTGGCCGGCCAGGGCAGCTTCGTGCAGCGCGCTGCGGCGCTGGCGGTCGCGCGCATCGGCACGGGCCTTGTGCTTGAGCAGCAGCTGCACGCCGGCCGGATCGTCGTCCTCGGTGGCCGCGGCGGCCAGCAGCACCGGGGTGCCTTCGCTGGGTTCACTGCGCGCACCGCGTTCGAGCAGGAAGCGGGCCAGGCGCCAGTTGCCGACCTGGCACGCCACCGCCAGCGGTGACCAGCCCTCGGTGTTGATCGCATCCACTTCGGCAGCGGCATCACGCAGCAGCGCGGCCACGCCCGGGTCGGAACTGCGCGCGGCGTGGTGCAGCGGGGTGTTGCCATCACTGTCCATCGCGCGCGAATCGGCGCCGTTGGCCAACAGGGTCATCACCGCTTCGGGGCGGCCATGCCAGCTGTCGCGCGTCGCGGCCAGCAGCGGGGTCATGCCACGGTGCGGGGCATTCACATCGACACCGCGGCCGATCAGCTCGCGCAGCAGGCGCAGGTCGGGCAGGACCGCAGCCAGCACCGCCAGGCTGCGCTGGTCGCGCCAGTTCGGGTCCGGCAGCGCGTGCGGGTCGGCACCGGCCTGCAGCAGTTGCAGCGCACGGTCGATGCGGCCGTGGCGTGCGGCTTCGTACAGCGCCGGGGTCAGTTCCTGCGGTGCCATCGCTTCCAGCGGCGTGCTTTCGGCGGCGGCGTTGAACAGGGCTTCGGCATCGCCCGTCGGCAGCGCCTGCGCGGTGCTGCGCAGGTGGACCATCGGCGCGGGGGCCACCCGCTGCAGCAGCAGGTGCAGCGCGGGCGACAGCAGCAGCGTGGCCAGCGCGGCGGGCCAGCCAGCGCCTTCGGGCAGCAGGCCCGGCCAGGCCGGCAGCACGATCAGCGCGGCCAGGGCGATCACGATCACCGCCACCAGCAGGCCGCGCCAGGCGGTCAGGTCACGCCCGGCCAGCGCCTGCCAGTGCTGGGCGAGGCTGCCCTCCAGGCGTTCGACATCGTTCCACAGCGGCCAGGTGCGCCAGGCCGCCAGCAGGCCGGCGCTGACCAGCACACTCAGGCCCAGTACCGCAGCAAGGCTGCCACTGTCACGCAGCGCGGCCAGCGGCCAGGCCAGCAGCAGGGCCAGCCCGGCCGGGGCAGCGGCCCACAGCACCAGCAGCGCGGGCAGATCCTGGCGCGCGATGCGCTTGGGCGGCTGCAGCGTGCGGCTGCGCCGCCACCACGACACGCCCAGCGCGAAGGCTGGTTGCGCCAGCGCAGCCAGCACGGCGCCCGGCAGCCCACCCACCACCGACCCCAGCGCCAGCACGGCACCGAGGGCGAAGGCGATCAACAGCGCGCGCGGGCGCGACAGCTCAGTCATAGTGGCGCCGCATCATGCTGGTCACCGACGGCGGCACCTGCAGGTAGAAGCCGCGTTCGGCCAGCTCGCTGCGGACCTTGTCCGGATCGGCCTGGGCCAGCCGGCGCTGTGCATCCAGGGTGACGTCGAGAACGAACGAAAGCGCACCCAGCGAGGTGACCAGCGGCGCGGGCAGCGCGCTGAAATCATCGCGACGGGCGAGATAGACGTAGGTATCCGGCTTGAGTTGGCTTTTATAGACGTAGGCGTGCATGTCCGCGGGACGATAACCCGGGAAGAGCCATGATTGTGTCGGAAAGCCGACACCGGGGAAAGCCGTCATGCAACGATCACGGCGTGATCGACGGCGTTTCCCGCGTGGGGTTCAGCAATGTGGCGGTCGCGTTCAGGCAACCGCCACCGGCCTCAGTTGGCCGCGACCTCTTCGGTCAGCTGCGGATCGAACGTGGGCTCCTGCAACCAGCGCACCACATCGCCACCCAGCGCATCGGCGATTTTCTCCAGCGTGGTGCAGGCGCGGAAGGTGAACGGCCGGTTGGTCGAACGCTTCAGGCTGAAGTTGCCGACCACTTTCCCGTCTTCCTTCAGCTCGCCGTAGATGCGGCCCCACTTCGGCCCGGAAATGGCGCCACCGCCGGCGGCATGCGCCTTGGTCACCACCAGGTACAGTTCGCGGCCGGCGCCGTCCTGGGTATCGCCCACGACCACCGCACCGTTGGCATGGCGCACGATGCTCTGGCTCAGGTACTGGCCGAACTGGCACTCCTCGCGGATCAGCTCGCCGCCCACGCCCTCACGGTACGGGACGTCGGAGGTGATGTAGATGGGTGCACCTGCGGCCTGCGCATGCAACGCAGGCAGGCACGAAAAAACCGCTGCCAGGGCAGCGGCGTGGATCGACTTCATGGTGTTCCCCCTGTAGACCGCGTCCCCGGCAAGGCGCCGGGGACTACGGTGATGCTTACTTTACCTTGGCGTAGGTGCCCTTGAGCGCCACGCCCGCCAGGATCGCACCGGCGTAGCATTCGTAGTTGGTCGCGCTCTTGAACTCGTTCTTCTTGTAGTAGCTGACGATGTCGACCACGGCATTGGCACCGCGCGACTTGGCACCGTCCTGCAGCGCGCGCAGCGCCGACAGGGCCACCCAGCGGCAGGCTTCCTCATCGCTCTTGTTGGCGGCGTTGGTCTTCTTGTTGGTCACGTCTTCGCCCAGGCGCTGCTGCACGCTGACCGGCTGGCCGGCCAGGTAGAAGCGGACGCTGCCATCGATGCCGGCATCTTTGGCGGCCTGCGAATTGACCAGGTCACGCAGGGACTGCTCGACGCGGGTGTCGCGGGCCGAGGCGGTGGAGGACAGGGCCAGCAGCGCGGTGGCGGCGGCGATCAGCAGGGTGCGGCGCATCGGAACATCTCCTTGTTGGGGTGCGGGTACAGCGGGTCACTCGCTCCAGCGGCGGAACACCAGCGAGGTGTTGATGCCACCGAAGGCGAAATTGTTGCTCATCACATACTCGGCCTGCAGTTCGCGGCCCTGCCCGGTGATGAAGTCGAGCTGGCCGCAGCGTGGGTCGACTTCGCCCAGGTTGAGGGTCGGGGCGAACCAGCCGGCGCGCATCATCTCGATGCTCATCCAGGCTTCGAACGCGCCGCAGGCACCGAGCATGTGGCCGACATAGCTCTTCAGCGAGCTGATCGGCATGCGGTTGCCGAAGACCTGGGCGGTGGCCTGGGTCTCGGCGATGTCACCGTGGTCGGTGGCGGTGCCGTGGGCGTTGACGTAGTCGATCTGCGAGGGCTGCAGGCCGGCATCCTCCAGTGCCAGGCGCATGGCCTGGGCCATGGTGTCGGCGCTGGGCTGGGTGACGTGCTGGCCATCGCTGTTGGTGCCGTAGCCGACGATCTCGGCGAGGATGGTCGCGCCGCGTGCCTGCGCGTGTTCCAGGTCCTCCAGGATCAGCGTGCAGGCGCCCTCGCCCAGCACCAGGCCATCGCGGCCGGCATCGAACGGGCGCGGCGTGGTCTGCGGCGCATCGTTGCGCGTGCTGGTGGCGAACAGCGTGTCGAACACCGCTGCGGCGGTGGCGTCGAGCTGTTCGGCACCACCGGCCACCATCACCGTCTGCTTGCCACTGCGGATGGCTTCGTAACCGGCGCCCACGCCCTGGCTGCCCGAGGTGCAGGCGCTGGACGTGGTGTAGACGCGCCCGGACAGGCCGAAGAACACGCCGATGTTGACCGGCGCGGTGTGGCTCATCATCTTCAGGTAGGTGGTTGCGCTGATGCCGTCGGTGGTGAATTCGTGCAGCATGCGGCCGAATTCGCCGGTGGCTTCATGGCTGCCTGACGAGGAGCCGTAGGCCACGCCGGCGCGGCCACTGCGCAGCACCGGGTGCTCGAACAGGCCGGCCTCACGCAGCGCTACTTCGGTGGCACGCACCGACATGATGGCAACCTTGCCCATCGAGCGGGTGGTCTTGCGGTTGTAGTTCGGCGGCAGCTCGTACGCCTGCGCCGGAGCGGCCAGCTTGGTGTTCAGGCCGGCGTAGACATCCCATTCGGGCATCGCGCGCACCGCATTGCGGCAGCTGCGCAGGTGTGCCTCGATGGTCGGCCAGTCATGGCCGAGCGGACTGATGGCGGCGGCACCGGTCACCACCACGCGACGATCGGCGGCCATCAGATCATGCCTCCGTTCACCGAGATCACCTGGCGGGTGATGTAACCGGCCGGTTCGGACAGCAGGAAGGCGACCGTGGCGGCCACTTCCTCCGGACGGCCGACACGGCCGGCGGGGATCAGCTTCAGTGCATGGTCGATCACTTCTTCGTTCAGCATGTCGGTCTCGATCAGGCCGGGGGCCACGCAGTTGACGGTGATCTGGCGGCTGGCCAGCTCCAGCGCCAATGCCTTGGTGGCACCGATGATGCCGGCCTTGGCGGCACTGTAATTGACCTGCCCGCGGTTGCCGGCCACGCCGGATACCGAGGACAGGGTGATGATGCGGCCCGGCCTGCGACGCCGCACCATCGGCATGATGAGCGGGTGCAGGACGTTGTAGAAGCCATCCAGATTGGTGTGGATGACCTGGTCCCAATCGTCTTCGGACAGTGCCGGGAAGGCGCCATCGCGGGCGATGCCGGCGTTGCAGACCACGCCGTAACAGGCGCCATGTGCTTCCACATCCGCTTCCAGCGCGGCACGCGCAGCCGCCCGGTCGGCCACGTCGAAGGCCAGCACGCGGGCCTGCTGGCCCAGCGCCTGGATCTCTGCGGCCACGGCCTGCGCTTCGTCCACGCGGCTGCGGCAATGCACCACCACGTCGAAGCCGTCACGCGCGATGCGCTGCGCGATGGCCCGGCCGATGCCCCGGCTGGCGCCGGTCACCAGCACGCTTCGATTCCCTGTCATGCCTGTCCACTCTCCAGATAGGCCAGCGAGTCGGCCGGTTCGAACACCGACACGTTGGCGACCGCCCATTCTTCATCGCCTGCCAGGATCCGGCAGGCGAACATCCCCAGCCCATTGTCGCCCAACAGCTCGCAGCGCGCGTGTACGCGCAGCACACTGCCGCTGGGGAAGCGGCTGCGCGGGCTGGTGTAGCGCCGGCTGCCGAGCAGGAACCCCAGCTGCGGCGGGTTGCCGGCCACGCGGGCACGGCAGCCGGCCCAGGCCGCGATGGCCTGCGCCATGTATTCGATGCCGACCCAGGCCGGCACGCCCCCCTCTTCGATGAACAGCCCCGACGCAGGCACCACGAGCTCAGCTTCGATGCTGTCCTGGTCCCAGCGCACGATGCGGTCCAGCAGGCACATGTCCTGGCGGTGCGGCACCACGTCTTCGATGGCGAACACGGGCTGGCTCATGCGCCTGCCCCCTGCAGTGCCAGCACGGCGTTGCTGCCGCCGAACGCGAAGGAATTGCTCAGCACGCGTTGCGGTGCGTGCGCCAGGCGCGTGCCCGGCGCGACCAGCGGCAATGCCGGCAGGGCCGGATCGGCACTGCCATCCCACCAGTGCGGCGGCAGCTGCTTGCTTGGATTTTCAGCCAGCAGGATCCAGCACACGGCCGCCTCGATCGCACCGGACGCGCCCAGCGTGTGGCCGGTGAGGGGCTTGGTCGAACTGGCCGGCACCGTGGTGCCCAGCACCTGGGCCACGGCCACGCTTTCCATCGCATCGTTGTGCCCGGTGGCGGTGCCGTGCAGGTTCACGTAGTCCACGTCCTGCGCCGCCCAGCCGGCACGCTGCAGCGCCTGCTGCAGGGCGTCGATCGCACCCAGGCCCTTCGGGTCGGGCGCGGACATGTGGTGGGCATCGGCCGATTCACCCCAGCCGGCCAGCCGCACCGGGCCGGTGTCGCGGGTCAGCAGGAACAGCGCGGCACCTTCGCCGATGTTGATGCCGCAGCGGTGCTGCGAGAACGGATTGCAGCGCCGTGCCGACACCGATTCCAGCGCACTGAAGCCGGCCACGGTGAAGCGGCACAGCGAATCGGCGCCACCGGCGATGACCGCGTCGACGATGCCGGCACGCAGCAGGCGCGCGGCCGACATCAGCGCCTTGGCACTGGAGGAGCAGGCCGTGGACAGGGTCCAGGCCGGGCCCTGCGCACCGCTGCGCTCACGCACGAACTGGGCGGCGGTCCCCATTTCCTGCTGCGCGTAGTCAAAGCCCTGCGGCCACTGCCCGGTTTCGGCGCGGGTGCGCAGGGCCTGTTCGGATTCACCGATGCCCGACGTGCTGGTGCCCAGCACCACCGCCACGCGCGGCGCGCCGTAGCGGGCAATGGCCGCCTGCACCGACGGCGCAATCTGAGCCAGGGCGGCATCCAGCAGCGCATTGTTGCGGCCGCGCAGGGCCACCGGCAGATCGTCCAGCGCCGGCAGCGGCGTGCGTACTTCGCCCAGCGCCAGGGTCTGGCCCGGCATCAGGGTGTCATTGTCGCTGAGCCCACCCGGTGCATCGGCAAACAGCGCGGCGGCCACGGCCGCGCGGCCTTCGCCGAGCGCACAGACCACGCCCAGGTCGTTCAGGTAAATCGCTGCGGTCATTTATCCTGCCCGGCCATGTCGATCGATTCGATGCGCAGGGCGTAACCCTCGGCGCGGTTGTCCAGCTGCACGCTGCCATCATCCAGGCGCTGCAGCTGCAGCCACACCTGGCCATCGCGCGAGAGGCTGCGCAGGTGGCCGTCATCGACCACCTGCCAGCCCGCCGGCAGCGCGGCGGCAATCGCTTCGGTGGGCCACAGCGCGAACTGCAGATCATCCAGCACGCGTTCGGCACGCACCTGCGGCGGCAGCCAGGGGGCGCGTTGCTGGGTCAGCTGCCGGCCATCCCACTGCAGGCGCACGCCGGTCTGGCCCATCGCCTGCACGGCCAGCTGCACCTGCTGCGCATCGGCTTCCAGCAGTGCGTCCAGATCGCGTTCGTGGCTGCCGAAGTGGAAATGCAGCTGCTGCTGCAGCGCCAGCGGCGCCGGCAGGCTGGCCGGCGACAGCCGCAGCGGCGGCAGTTCAACCAGCGGGCGCGGCATGCGGCCGGCACAGGCGGCCAGCAACAGGCACAGCAGCATGGTGCTGAAGCGGGCGATCAGGCGCTGCACAGTTCCTCCAGTACGCGCATGCGCCGGCCGGTGGGATCGGCCACATACGGGTTGTTGGTGTCCCAGGCGTATCCGGCCAGGATGGAGCAGATCATGTCGCGCACCTGCGGCTGCTGGTCAGGGTGGTAGATGATCTTCTGGAAGCCGCCTTGGTACCAGCTTTCCACGAAGCGGCGGAAGGTCTTCACCCCAGCACGCAGGGGGATGGAGAACTCGGCTTCCCAGTCGACGGTTTCACCGGCGTAGCGGCGCTTCAGGCACTCGCTGGCCAGCTGTGCCGACTTGAAGGCGATGGTCACACCGGAGGAGAACACCGGATCGAGGAATTCACCGGCGTTGCCCAGCAGGGCGTAGCCCGGGCCCCACAGCGAGCTGACGTTGGCCGAATAGCCGGTGATGCGGCGCACCGGCAGCACCGCCCATTCGGCATTGGCCAGCAGCCCGGTCAGGTTCGGGTCTTCGCCGACGATGGCCTGCAGCTTCTGCAGGTCGTCGCCCTCGTAGCGTTCGAAGAACGACGGTTCGGCCACCACGCCCAGCGAGCAGCAGCCGTTGGAGAACGGGATGGTCCAGTACCAGACGTCGATGTGCTCGGGGTGGGTGGTGATGAGGATCTTGTTGCGGTCGAAATCCGCTTCGGCCGGGATGTTGTCGCGCACGTGGCAGAAGATCGCGCCGCGCACCGGGAAGTTGGACGGCGATTCCAGGTCCAGCAGGCGCGGCAGCAGGCGGGCGAAACCGGAAGCGTCGAGAATGAAATCCGCTTCGATGCGGTACTCGCTGCCATCGGGGCGGCGCACGCTCACCGCCGGCTGTTCGCCGGCTTCCACCGCCAGCACCTCATCGCCAAAGCGCAGGGTGGTGCCCATGCGCTCGGCACCGCGGGCCAGCACGTTGTCGAAGTCGGCGCGCTGCACCTGGTAGGTGGTGCCCCAGCCCGGCGAGAACTTTTTACGGAAATCGAACGCCGTGCGCGCTTCACCATGCACGAAGGCTGCGCCGTTCTTGTACTGGAAGCCCGCTTCCACCACGTCCTGCAGCAGGCCGGCCGCCTCGATGTACTCCATGCTCTGCGGCAGCAGGCTTTCGCCGATCGAGAAGCGTGGGAACTGCTGGCGCTCCAGCATCAGTACCTGGCGGCCCTGCTGGCGCAGCATGGCCGCGGCGACCGAGCCGGCCGGTCCCGCGCCGATGATCAGGATCTCAGTACGTTCGACCTCGGTCGGTTGGGCAGGTGCATCCACGGCAGTGTTCATCGGTGCGTCCTTGTTGCTCGATCAAGTGGAAAGGGAGGGGGTGCGGTGAAGCGCGGTCAGGCCGGCGGCAGATCGTGCGGCGGTGGGCGGAACAGCGGCGAGATCAGCCAGACCAGGCCGATGCCGAACAGCAGGGTGAGGCCGAACGCGCGCAGCGCCGGGGTCTGCGACAGGCCCAGCAGGCCGAACGACAGCCAGGTGCTGGCCGCACCCACGCACACCGCCAGCCACGCGCTGGCATCGCCGCGGTGCTCGATGAGGAAGATGCCGTAGTCGATGCCCATGCCCAGCAGCAGCATCAGCGCCAGCACGTTGAACAGCTGCAGCGGCTGGCCGAACAGGCCCAGCAGGCCCAGGGTGAGCGCACCGGCGATCAGGGTCGGGGCGAACACGCGCCAGGCCTGGCGGCGGTAGCGCAGCCACAGCGCACCGAACACCAGCGCGATGCCGACCAGCAGCAGCCCGCCCATCAGCTTGCGGTAGTGACCCAGCAGCGTGGAGAAGTCGGCCGTGCGGTCAACCCAGCGCACGCCGGGCAGGCCCTCGGCCGCGCCTTGCAGGGTGGTCAGCGCATCGGCGCGCGACAGGTCATCGACCATCACCACGCTGACCGTCTGCCCACCCACCGCGCCGACCCACAGGTGGCGGAACGGCTGCGAGGCCGGCGAGGCGAGGAAGGCTTCGGCGGTCAGCGGCGACGCGGCGAAGTCCGGCCGTGGCAACGGCTCGCCCACCGCAGCGGAGACGGCCGACAACACGCCCGGTTCGACCTTGGCGGTCAGTGCCGCATCGGCCTGCTGGCGCGCAGGCGATGGCAGCCAGTCGCTGATCGCGCGGTAGCCGCCGATGCGCTTGTCGCTGGCCAATGCGCGCAGGCGTTCGGTCAATGCTTCTTCGCGTTCCAGCAACTGGCCGGAATCAGCCCCCTGCACCAGGTAGAACTGCGCCGGGCTGGGCATGCCCAGCAGCTGGCTCAGGCGGATCTGCTCGGCCATCAGCGCCGGCGGCGAGGACTGCAGGCTGCGCAGGTCGTCGTTGCTCTGCAGGCGTGCGATGCCGATGGCCGACAGCGCCAGTGTGGCGACGATGAACACGGTGACCGGGCGCGTGCCGTGCAGGCGCGGGAAACGGTCCAGCGTGTTGCCCAGCCACTGCGAGAAACGGGTCTGGCGGATCTCGCCACCGTCCAGCCACGGGAACCAGAAGATCACCGTGAGGAAGGCGGCGGCCAGGCCGACCACCGAGAACAGTGCCATCTGCCGCAGGCCCGGGAACGGAGCCAGGCCCAGCGCCAGATAGGCCAGCGCACTGGTCACCAGCGCCAGCCACAGGCCCGGCAGCAGGTGCCGCAACAGCTTCCAGCGGCGGTCGGCCGGTTCGGCCTGGCGCGAGGCAAACCAGTGGATGCCGTAATCCTCGGCCACGCCCACCAGCGATGCGCCGAACACCAGGGTCAGCACATGCACCTTGCCGAATACCAGCACGGTCACTGCCAACGCGACGCCGCAGCCGATCAGCAGCGAGGCGGCCACCAGCAGGATCGGCCGCAGCGAGCGGAACGCGAGCCAGACCAGCAGCAGCACGGCGGCCAGCGAGCCCCAGCCGATCGTGTTGATTTCCCGATTGGCCTGTACCGCCGCTGCTTCGGCGTGCAGCGGCACGCCGGCATGCAGGATTTCCAGGCCGGGGGCGGCGGCTTTGGCCGCCTCGCCAGCGCGTTCCAGCAGACCATCGATGTGGCGCTCACCATCAAGCTGGAAAGCCGAGCCCGGCGTATCGAACTGCAGCGCGGCCCAGTGCTTGCCTTCGGCTTCCAGCAGTCCATCATCGCCCAGGCGCAGGCCCGAACCCTGGGCCTGCTGCTGCCACCATTGCGGCCACAGCGACAGCGGGTCCTGCCGCCAATCGGTCAGCCGCGGTGCGCCCATCGGGCCGTACAGCGCGCCCAGCGCCTGCTCGGCCAACACACCCGGTTCGGCCTGCTGCAGCTGTTCGCGCTGGGCCGGGGTCAGCAAGCGGTCGCGATACGGTGCGTAGAACGCCCGCGCTTCATCGAACCAGCCTTCAATGGAACCGCTGGGCACCAGCAGCCCGCTGTCCGCATCGCTGGCCATGGCCTTGGCGAAGGCCGCCTGCGCGCGCTTGGCGGCGGCGCCATCGGTACTGCCCAGCAACACCACCACCTGGCGCGAGCTGCCATCGGCGATGCGCCGGGTGACATCACTGAGCAGGCGGTCGTGGGCATCCTGCGGCAGCAGGGCGAGGATGTCGGTGTCGATCCGCGATTGCTGGCTCCACAGGCGCCACTGCTGCACGCCCATCACCAGCAGCACCAGCAGCCAGGCAATGCCCAGCCAGTGCCACCAGCGGCGCAGACGGTCCGGCCCCTTCGCTGCGGCGTCAGTGGACATATCAGTCAAAACGGCGCGCCTCATCGGCGGACAAGCTGGCCGGTGCGTCGCTCAATGCGCTGAACTGGATCTGCGTGCGGTCCTTGTTGGCCTCCACGATTTCCACCTGGCGCACGTAACGGTCGCCCTGCAGGGTCAGCGACTCGAAGGCCTTGGCCAGCATGGCCGACTTCGGGGTCAGCTTCAGCCGCCAGCCCTGCCCTTCGCGGCTGGCCTGCACGTTGAACTGGCTGGACAGTGCCTGCACGTCACCGCTCATCAGTGCGAACATGATCGCGTTGACCGAACGCATCGCCGGCTGCTGGCGCGCATCCAGCTCGACGCGGGTGCTGCCATCACGCTGGCGGCTGAGGATGCGGTCGGCGGTGACCACCACCTCGGACGGGAACGGCTTGAGCGTGGTCCAGATGACGCCGTGCTGGCGTGCAACCACGAACTGGCCCTGCGAGCGCAGCGGGTTCTTGAAACCACTGACCTGCTTTTCCTGGGTGAACTGGCCGCGCAGCACGTCCGGCCGCGCCACCGCCTGGGTGATCGCATCGACGGCGGCATCGGCGGCCTGCACCAGCGGCGCAGCGGTGAGCAGCAGCGCGCACAGCAGCAGGCGCGGAATACGCTGGAAAGGATTCACGGGGCTGGCACTCCAAGACGCTGCCACAGCACCGGCGGGCACTGGTACAGCATTTCCTTGCTGGTCGCGTCCACCGCGACCTGGATGGTCATCGCACGGGTCAGCACCTGGCCGCTGTCCGCATCGAGGATCTCGTATTCGATCTTCAGCCGGTTCTCCCATTCGACGATGCGCGACACCACGCGCAACGCCTGCTTGAACAGCAGCGGGCGAACGTACTTCACCCGTGCATCGACCACCGGCCACAGGTAGCCGGATTCGAGCATCTGCGGGTAGTCGTAGTCGTAGCGGCCCAGCAGCGCGCAGCGTGCGATCTCCAAGTACTTGAAGTAGTTGCCATGCCAGACCACGTTCATCGGGTCGCAGTCATGGAAGGCCGGGGACAGCGAGATCTCGCCGACCAGTTCGATTGCCTCATTCACCGACATACAGCTCCCAGCGTTGCGCGCGGATCTCCACCAGCAGTTCCCGCAGTTCGCGATCCAGCGCGCGGTCTTCTTCGACCAGGGCGATGCGCTGCCCCAGGTCGGCGTACATGTCGGCCAGACTGCCATGCAGCTGCGCGTTCAGGCCAACCCGTTCACGCAGGGCCAGGCCCTGGCGGGCGGCGATCAGCATCGCGGCCACCACCTGTTCGGTCAGTTCGATCACGCGCAGGCAGTCGCGCGCGGCGATGGTGCCCATGCTGACCTTGTCCTGGTTGTGGCATTCGGTCGAGCGCGAGAACACGCTGGCCGGCAGGGTCTGCTTCAGTGCCTCGGCAGTCCACGCCGACACGCTGATCTGCAGCGCCTTCAGGCCATGGTTGATGGCCGCGCGCGGGCCAGTGGCCGCCGACAGGTTGGCCGGCAGGCCGTGGTTGTAGCGGGCATCGACCACCAGCGCCAGCTGCCGGTCGAGCAGGTCGGCGACGTTGGCCACGGTGTTCTTCAGGGTGTCCATCGCCAGCGCGATGTGACCGCCGTAGAAGTGGCCGCCGTGCAGGATGCGCTCGCCTTCGGCATCGATCAGCGGATTGTCATTGGCGCTGTTCAGTTCGGTTTCGATCAGCTGGCGCAGGAACGGCAGGCTGTCTTCCAGCACCCCGATCACGTGCGGTGCGCAGCGCAGCGAGTAGCGGTCCTGCAGGCGCTGTTCGTTGCGCGGTGGGCGCTCGCTGTGCAGGTCGCTGCGCAGGCGCGCGGCGATGCGGCCCTGGCCCGGGTGCGGCTTGGCGGCGAACAGGGTTTCATCGAAGTGGTGCGCGTTGCCGTCGCTGGACAGCACGTTGAACGCGGTCAGGCGGGTGGCCATGCGCGCCAGGTAATCGGCACGCTGCCAGGCCAGGCAGGCCAGGCCGGTCATCACCGCAGTGCCGTTCATGATCGCCAGGCCTTCCTTCGGCCGCAGCTTCAGCGCGGCCATGCCGATCTTCGCCAGCACCGGGCCGGCCGCCTGCACCTGGCCTTCGAACAGCACCTCGCGCTCGCCACACAGCACGGCGGCCACGTAGGACAGCGGGGTCAGGTCACCACTGGCACCGACCGAACCTTCGGCCGGAATCAGCGGCAGCACGTCGTGCTGCAGCAGGGTGGCCAGGCCTTCCAGCAGCTGCACGCTGACACCGGACATGCCACGCACCAGCGAGGCCAGGCGCGCGGCCAGCACGGCGCGGGTCTCGGCCGGGTCCAGGTAACGGCCCAGACCGCAGCCATGGTAGGTGTAGAGGTGGTGCGGCAGCTCGGCCACCAGCGCCGGCGGAATGTTCACCGTGCACGAGTCACCGTAGCCGGTGGTCACGCCATAGATCACCCCATCCTCGCGCAGCAGGCGGTCGAGGAAATCGGCGCCGCGCTGGATGTGCGCGCGGAAGGCCGGCGCCTCGCTCAGGGCGGCGTCGCACTGGCGCTGGGCCAGGGCAACCACGTCTTCGATGGTCAGCGGAGCATCGCCGAAACGGCACACGGGTACGGCGTCAGTCGTCATGAGGAGCCTGATCCCAGAAGGGGAAGAAATTGAACCAGTCCAACGGGGACTGGATGACCTGGAGTTCCAGCCAGCGCGCGAAGCGCTGCGCCTGTTCGGCCAGTGCGGCATCACGCGAACCACGCGGCAGTACCACGCGGTCGGCAAAGTGCTCGAAGGCCACGCGGTAGCCATCGCCTTCGTGCAGGCAGGACATCGTGTAGACCGGGCAGGCCAGCGCAGAGGCCAGCACATAGGCGCCGATCGGGAACGGCGCGCGGTGACCGAGGAAATCGGCCATCACACTGCGCCCGCCCTGCACCGGCACGCGGTCGCCGACGATGGCCACGAAACCACCGGAGGCGACCTTCTCGGCCAGCATCACGGCGGTGGCCGGGCCCATTCCGGTCACCTGCACCAGTTCCACTGCGGCCAGCGGGTCCAGCCGCTGCAGCAAGCGGTTGAAACGCTGCGCATGCGCGGTGTGCACCAGCACGGTGATGCGGAAACCCGGCACCTGCTCGGCCAGCACCTGGCACAGCTCCAGGCAGCCGATGTGCGCGGTCAGGATCAGGCCGCCTTCGCGGCGTGCGATCTTGCCCAGCACCAGATCGCGCTGCAGGTGGATGCGTTCGGGCGGGTAGCGCCCGCCGAGCCCGAGGATCTTGTCCAGCATCGTGTCGGCGAAACTGAAGAAATGGCGCAGGCTGTCACGCCAGCCCGGCGCATGGCCGAGCGCGCCGGTGTGGGCCTGCAACCGCTGCAGGTACTGCAGCGAGGCGCGGCGGCCCACGCGGTTGCCCAGCCAGTGGCACACCACCACCGGCCAAACGCAAAGGCGGAACGGCCAGCGCCCGAACCAGCGATGCACCCAGCACAGGAACAGCACGCCGGCCACCGACGTGGATTCACCGATGTCTGCCCAGTGCGGTGCGTCGTGCGCGCGGCGCATCTCAGCCCTGCCCCTTCAGGCGCCGCCACAGCAGGCGCGGCGCGCGCGGCAGCATGCCGAAGAACAGGCGGGTGTGCATGCGGCTGATGCGCACGTTGTCGCGCCACACATCGAAGTGCGAAACCCCGTCGGCCGGGTAGGTCACGCGGGTGGCCAGGTGCTGCACCGGCACCTGCCGCCAGTACAGGCGCACCATGATCTCGGTATCGAAATCCATGCGCCGGCCGATGGTTTCTTCGCCGATCAGGCGCAGCACCGGCGGCAGCGGGTAGACCCGGAAACCGCACATGGTGTCGCGCAGGTGCAGCGACAGCGTGTTGATCCAGACCCAGATGTGGGTGGCATAGCGGCCGTACAGGCGCGCCTTTGGCACGCTGGCATCGTAGGCGGGAATGCCGCAGATGACCGCGTCCGGCCGTGCCCGTGCGGCGGCGATGAAGCGCGGCAGATCGGTGGTGTCGTGCTGGCCATCGGCGTCGATCTGCAGCACGTGGCTGTGGCCACGGCGCGTGGCCTCGGCAAAACCGGCCAGCATCGCCCCACCCTTGCCCTGGTTCACGTCCAGCCGCAGCAGGTCGACGCCATCGCGTTGCGCCAGCGCCTGCAGCACCGCGGCGCAGGACGCGCGCGAGCCATCGTCGACCAGCAGGCACGGCAGGCCGGCGGCCAGTACGCCGGCAACCACCGCGCCGATGGCATGTTCGTGGTCGTACACGGGGATGACCACCAGCGGCGCGAAGGCGCCGCCAGCGGTCGCCGGGTCAGTGCGCATCGGTCAGCACCACCTTGCCACTGGCATGCGTGCCATGCAGGGAGGTGTAGCGGAACGTCAGCACGCCGCGCTCGGCGTCCCAGTCCAGCTGCAGGGTCAGTTCGTCGCCCGGGCGGGCAACGCGCTGGAACTTCACCGCATCCATCCGCACGAAACCCTTCGGCAACGCGAACGCCTGGCGGGCAAAGCGCACCGCCCAGTCCAGCTGGGCCACGCCGGGCAGGATCGCCGCCTGCGGGAAATGGCCCTGGAACGCGCGCAGCGATGCATCCAGGGTCATGCGCAGGGTCGCGGCGGTGGCCGCGCGATGGTCCCACTGCGGCACCGGCATCAGCGGCTGGAACAATGCCGCCAGTGCGGACTGGGTGACCTTGCCCTGCGCATTGATCGGCAGCGCCTCGACCAACCGCCAGCGACGCGGGCGGGTGACCGCGTCGTGGCCCTGTGCCAGGCGCGCGCCCAGACGCTGGCCGAAGGCGCGGCGTGCGGCGTCACCGGCCGCCACCAGTGCCGGGTCGGCCGGCACCACCACGGCGGCCAACTGCTCGCGGTGGCCGGACAGCACCAGCACGCGTGCGTCTTCCACCTCCGGGTCGTCGCGCAGCGCGCGTTCCAGCGCGTCCAGCGACACCCGGCGCTCTTCGATCTTGACGATGCGGTCGGCGCGGCCCAGCAGGCGGAAGCGGCCATCGGCCAGGGCTTCCACGCGGTCCTGGGTGCGCCACCAGTCGGCGCTGTCCAGGTGCGCCGACGCAACCGCCAGGCAGCCTTCCTCGATGCGCCATTGCACACCCGGCAGCGGCTGCCAGGGCGGCATGTCGGTCTGCCAGCGGCGCCAGGCGATGCCGCCGGTCTCGCTGCTGCCGTACACCTCGGTGGGCGCCACGCCCAGCCACTGCCGCACCTGCCGCGCGGCCTCTTCCGGCAGCGGGCCGCCGGATGAGAACACCGCGCGCAGGCGGCCATGCAGGCTGGCCCAGTCCAGCTGCTCGGGCAGCCGCTTCAGGTGTGCCGGGGTCGCCACCAGCACGCTGTCGGCGGCGGCCAGGGTGCCGACCAGGTCTTCATGGAAAAAGCGTCGCGGCTGGATCTGGCGGCCGGCGGCCAACGGCCACAGCACGCGGAACAGCAGCCCATAGATGTGCTGGTGGGATACGGTGCCATGCACCTGCACGCCGTCGAGCTGGGCGCCGAAGGCCGCCTGCAGCGCATCCACTTCGCGCGCCAGCTGGTCCATGCGCTTGCTGATCGCGCTGGGCTGGCCGGTGCTGCCTGAAGTGAACACGCACAGCTCGCAGGCGCGCTCGTCCAGCACCTGCAGCACACCGTCGTGCCGCGCGCCGGCGGCGGCCACGGCGGGCGTCAACGGGCGGTAGTCGGCCGGCACATTGCCCGCGAAACCACTGACCTGCGGCTGCACCGCCTGCAGCGTGGCCGGCAGGTTGTCGGCGGCCAGGAACACGCGCTTGCCGGCGTGCCAGGCACCGAACAACGCCGCAGCGAAGGCGATGGCATCATCGAAGTACAGCGCCCAGTCGCGGCCTTCGGCGGCGGCGAACGCATCGCGCCAGGCCAGCGCGCGCAGGCGGAACGCGCTGTGGTCCAGGGCCTGACCTTCGCACAGGCCGATGTGGCGGCCCGGCTGCGCGTCGACCAGCAGCCGGTCCAGAGCGATCCAGTCAGCCATGGGCATGGGCCGCCTTGACCCGTCGCCGCACCAGCCACTCGCCTGCGAACAACACTCCCATCATCACGTACGCCAACATTCCGTTGTAGAGCATCCAGACCCGGTCCGACGCGTACAGCGCGGTGAACAGGGCCAGGCCACCGTTGAGAACAAAAAAGCCGCACCACACCTGGGTGACGCGACGGGTATAGGCTATCGCGAAGTCCGGCAGGTCCTGTTCCTGCAGCCGCGCCAGGCGTTCCACCAGCGGCGGGCCGAAGCGCAGGCTGGTGGCGAACACGATCAGCATCACCACGTTCACCAGCACCGGGTACAGTTTCAGCGGCAGGGCATGGTTGAGCACGGTGGCCAAGCCGGCCAGCAGGCCGGCGCCTGCCGCGGCGGCCCACCACAGCGGCTGCCGCGTGCTGAGTGCACGCAGCAGGGCCAGGCCGAACAGCAGCAGCGACAGCCAGCGCGGCTCGAAGCGGCCCATCGCCGCGTACACCAGGACCGGATAGGCGAGCGAAAGCGCAGCCACCACGACCATGCGTGCCCGTGCCATGGTCGCGATGCCCGGCCTGCGGTCAGGCGGCGGCCTGGCCAGGCAGCAGGCCATGCACGACATCAACGATGTCCTGCACGGTGCGCACAGCCTTGAAGGCTTCCGGCTGCAGGTTGCGGCCCAGCAGCGGCTTGAGCTGCACGATCAGGTCGACGGCATCGATGCTGTCGATGTCCAGATCGTCATACAGGCGCGATTCCGGGCTGATCCGGACAGGTTCGATCTCGAAGCTGTCGGTCAGGATGCGGACGATGCGCTCGAACAGTTCATTCTTGGTCATGGCAATTCCTGCGCCTTACGACTGGCGGGCGGCGACAAACTCGCCGAGCGCGCGCACGCTGGAGAAATGGCGACGGGTTTCTTCCGAGTCGGCCGACAGGCTGACACCGTACTTCTTCTGCAGCGCCAGGCCCAGTTCCAGGGCGTCGATCGAATCGAGGCCAAGGCCTTCCACGAACAGCGGCGCGGTCGGATCGATGTCCTCCGGCGTGATGTCCTCCAGCGAAAGCGAGGAAATGATCAATTCCTTGATCTCGTGCTCAAGTGCTTGCACGGGTCGGATCTCCAGACAGGTCGAAGTAACGAGTGAGGTGGTCGGTGACGCGACGGGCCGCCAAGGCATCCCCCCTTGACGCGTCATCTTCAGCCAGGAAGGGCGCGATGGCGATATCTTCGCCGATCTGCAGCTGAACGTGAAAACGACGTGAGGGTACACGATACCACTTCTGGCCCTTGGTCAACGTGGCCGGCGTGCAGGTGATGCGCACCGGGGTGATGTCCAGGCGCCCGCGCACGGCGACGTTCGCTGCCCCGCGCTGCAGCCGTGGCGGCTGCCCCGGCACGGTACGGGTGCCTTCGGGGAAGATGACCAGGGTGCCGCCGGCACGCACGGCCGCCACGCAGTCATCAACCAGTCCGGCACCATCATCGTTGGCGATGTAACCGGCCGCGCGCACCGGGCCGCGCATGAACGGATTGCAGGCCACGGCGCGCTTGACCACGCAGTCGGCGTTGGGCAGCAGCGCGATCAGGCAGACCACGTCGATCAGGGTCGGGTGGTTGGCCAGCACCAGCAGGCCGTCGCGCTGCAACCGCTCGCGCCCTTCCACCTGCAGGGTCATCAGCCGCAGCCGGCACATCAGCCATACATGGCTGGCGAACGCCCGCTGCACCAGCCGCCGTGCCCGCCGCTGGCGCGCCACCGGGTCGCGCATCAGCAGCAGCAGCGGCATCACCAGCACGCCCAGCAGCAGCCCGCCCACACCGAACGCGGCGAAGCTCAGGCCGGTGCCGAACACCCGCCAGGCATGATCGAGGCGGCGCAGCGCCTCAGACACGGCGGCTCCAGCACCAGCGCTGGCCCTGGGTTACGTGTTCCAGCGTGGACGCGGCCGACAGCAGGAACCGGTGCAGATCCAGCGCATGCGGCAGCAGGCCCGGCGCGGTGTTGCCCACAGCGGGGGCCGGTTCCCAGGCCAGGCGCAGGCCGGTGCCGGCCATGCCCGGGGCGGCAATACGCCAGCACCAGGCGAAGAACGGGTCCGGTTCGTCGGCGAATCCGGCGTAAACGTCGGGCAACCGTGACTCATACACCACCACCCGTACTTCCTTGGCGCCATCGGCCAGCAGGCCGGCGGCTTCCAGGCAGGCGGTTTCCACCGTGGCCTGGCCGGCCGCCAGCGCCAGGTAATTGCCCCGATGGCCACGGGCGATGGAGTAGAGCGCGGCGATCGCGTTGTGCACCGACAGGCCGAAACCAGTGGGCGACAGCGGCTCGGAGGCGGCCAGCGACCCCAGCAGTTCCATCGAACGGGCCACATCACCGTGGCGGCTGGCGAACACCAGCGGCACGTCGCTGTCGGCGCCCTGTGCGTCTTCACACCAGCAGGCGGCCTGGATGGCCATGCGGCCGAGGCGCTCGATGCGGCGGCGCTGCATGGCCGGCACTTCGGCCAACGCCGGGGTGCCGTCGCCCTGCGGCAGGAAGGGCGCGTCGGCCCAGCCCATCCATTGGCTACGTTCTGTCAGTCCAGGTGCCCAGGCTGCCCAGTCGACAACGGAGAATTCGATCATTACCGGTGATGTTGGGATGGGCGGAAGACAGGCACGGGCCAACAGCATGGCGACGCGCGGCGGCCTCCCATTCCTGCAGCCGTGCGTCCGTCCAGGACGTCGCCGGCAGCCCCCCTGGCGGCCGGAAAGGTGCGAACGCTAGCACGTCCCGCGCAGGGAATACATGTTTCACAAACCGGAACGGGGAGCGGTCACCGGCCGCTCCCCGTTCACCTGCTTCAGTGATAGCCCGCGTCGGCGCGCACCTTGCCGCGGAACACCCGGTACGACCAGGCCGTGTAGCCGAGAATGACAGGCAGCAGCACCCCCAGCCCGACCAGGGTGAACCCCAGTGACGACGCCGGTGCGGCCGCCTGCCACAGCGTCATCGAGGGCGGCAGCAGGTAGGGCCACATGCCCAGCACCAGGCCGGCGAAGCCGAGCACGAACAGCGCCAGGCTGAGCAGGAATGGCGGCAGGTCGCGGTGTGGATGGGTGGCGCTGCGCCACAGTGCGGCAGCCACCGTCAGGGTCAACAACGGCACCGGCGACAGCCACCAGAAGTTGCCATCACTGAACCAGCGCGCCATCAGCCGCGAATCCAGGAACGGCAGCCAGCTGCTGACCAGCCCCATCGCCGCGATCACCGCCGCCACCAGAGGCCGGGTCATCTGCCGCGCCAGCACCTGCACGCGGCCCTCGGTCTTCAGGATCAGCCAAGTGCTGCCCAGCAGCGCATAGCCGGCCACCAGCGCCGCACCGGCAAGCATCGCAAACGGGCTGAACCAGGCGAACGCGCCGCCGTGATAGACACCGTCCACCAGCGGGATGCCCTGCACCAGAGTACCCAGGATCACACCCTGGGCGAAGGTCGCCAGCAGCGAGCCCAGGCCGAACGCCACGCTCCACACCCGCCGCGAGCGGTGTGCCTTGAAGCGGAACTCGAAGGCCACGCCACGGAACACCAGCGCCACCACCAGCAGCAGCACCGGCAGGTACAGCGCCGACAGCAGCGCCGCGTAGGCCTTGGGGAACGCCGCCAGCAGGCCGGCCCCGCCCAGCACCAGCCAGGTCTCGTTGCCATCCCAGATGGGCGCGGCGGTGTTCATCATCAGGTCGAGCTGTTCTTCGTCCTCGGCGAACGGGGCGAGGATGCCGATGCCGAGCACGAAGCCGTCCAGCACCACATACATCAGCACGCCGAAGCCGATCACCGCGAACCACGCCACCGGCAGCCAGGTCATCAGGTCCATGTCAGCGCTCCTCCAGCGGTTCATCGGCGGCCGACAGCGGCCGCGCCGGGGTGTGGCTGCCATGGTCCAGCGACGGTCCTTCCACGTAGGGCTGCGGGCCATGGCGCAGGATCTTTACCAGGTACCAGATGCCCCAGCCGAACACGAAGGCGTAGCCGACCACGTACACCGCCAGCGACAGCGCGGTCATCCACGCACTCTGCGGGCCCACCGCATCGGCGGTGCGCAGCACGCCGTAGACCACCCACGGCTGGCGCCCCATTTCGGTGACGAACCAGCCCGACACCAGCGCGATGAAGCCGCTGGGAAGCATCCAGTTCCAGCCGCGCAGCAGCCACGGCGACTCCAGCAGCCGGCGCCGCCACAGCTGTACCGCCGATACCCAGGCCAGCAGCAGCATCAACGTGCCCAGCCCGACCATGATGCGGAAGGCGAAGAACACCGGCGTCACCGGCGGCCGCTGGCTGGCCGGCACCGAGGTGAGCGGATCGAAGCTGCCGTCCAGCGAGTGGGTCAGGATCACGCTGCCCAGCTTCGGGATGGCCAGTTCGAAATCGTTGCGTTCGGCCTTCTCGTTGGGCAGGGCGAACACCACCAGCGGCACGCCCTCGCCTGCCCGGCCTTCATGCCAGTGTGCTTCCACCGCTGCGATTTTCATCGGTTGGTGCTTGAGCGTGTTCAGGCCATGCATGTCGCCGACGAAGATCTGCACCGGCACGGTCAGCGCAGCAAAGGCCACCGCGGCAATCAACATGCGTCGCCCGGGCTCGACATGCGTGCCTCTGCGCAGGTACCACGCGCCCACGCCACCGATCACGAAACAGGTGGTGATGAACGATCCCAGCGCCATGTGCGCCAGGCGGTATGGGAACGACGGATTGAACACCACCTGCCACCAGTCGACCGGATGCACGATACCGTTGATGATTTCGTAGCCGGCCGGCGTATGCAGCCAGCTGTTGGACGACAGGATCCAGAACGTGGAAAACAGCGTGCCCAGCGCCACCATGCAGGTGGACAGGAAATGCAGGCGCGGTGACACCCGGCCCCAGCCGAACATCATCACCCCGAGGAAGCTGGCTTCCAGGAAGAACGCGGTCAGCACTTCATAGGTCAGCAATGGGCCGATGACCGTGCCGGCCACTTCGCTCAGCCGCGGCCAGTTGGTGCCGAACTGGAAGGCCATGACGATGCCGCTGACCACGCCCATGCCGAAGGACACGGCGAAGATCTTCTGCCAGAAGAAGTACAGATCGCGCCACACGGGCAGCTTGGTGCGCAGCCAGCGCCATTCAGTGAAAGCCAGCCAGCTGGCCGTGCCGATGGTGAAGGCGGGAAACAGCACGTGGAAACTGATGACGAATCCGAACTGGATCCGCGACAACAACAACGCGTCCAAGGGACGCCTCCTGCCGGGTACGGGTGGGATACCGGACCACTTTAGGAGGATATGGTTGTGCGGGGATGCGACGTGGTGTCGCGCTGCTTCACTTGGTCGCAGGGATCAACCGCTCTGGTAGCTGCCAACCTTGGTTGGCACATGTCCAGGCGCCGACCAAGGTCGGCATCTACCCACAGCGATTGGAGCGCCCCAGCGCCCGGCGGGGGTTGTCAGTGCCAGAAATACCAGGCGCCGGCCGCCACCAGCGCGGCCAGCAGCAGCACCTGCACCAGCACGTACAGCACGCCGCTGTCGCGGGTTTCCACCCGCAGCCGCTGCTGCAGGGCTTCGCTCACATCGGGTACCGGCGCCTGCTGTTCCTGCTCGTGCAGTGCCTGCGACAGCGCGCGCGCATCGGCATCGCGAGGTTCGTTGGCGTGGCTCACAGCAGCTCTCCGGCGGTGGCGCGTCGGGTCAGTTCCTGTTTCAGTATCTGCCGTGCGCGGTACAGGTGGCTCTTGATGGTACCGCGCGCCAACCCGGTCACCTGTTCAATCTCGGCCAGGTCGAAATCCTCCAGGTAGTGCAGGCCCACCATCAGGCGCTGCGGCGGGGTGAGCCGCTCCAGCGCCTCACCCAGCTGACGGCCGGCCTGCAACGCCTCGCTCAGTTCGGCCGGGCCCGGGCCCTCATCGCCGATACCCGCTTCCTCAGGCACCTCCACCGCCACCATCCACTGCATTTCCAGCCGCCGGCGGCGCAGATGCTGCAGCGCCGTCGTATAGGCCACCCGCGAAACCCAGGTGCGCAGCGAGGATTCGAAGCGGAACCGGTGCAGCTGGCGGAACACCGCCAGGAAGGTTTCCTGCAGCAGGTCGGCCACTTGGTCGCGGTCGCCGACCATGCGCCCGATCACATGCGCACAGGTGCGTTGATGGGCCTGCACCAGCTGCGCGAAGGCCGGTTGCGAGCCATCGATGATGGCCCGGACCAACGCACGGTCGTCATCCGCTGCGGGCTCGGTGGGGGCATCGCGTTGACGCCCGCGCAGTGCGGCCAGTGCTCCCCCCAGCAGGCTCATGCGTGGCGCGCTCCCTGTGCCGCAGGCATGCCGCCGCTCAGCCCTTGCGCACGGCGGGACGGGTGAGCAACCACGCCAGCAGCTGGCCCAGCCCGGCACTGCCGGCCATGGCGGCGGCGGCACCAAAGGTCAGATCGCGCGCACCCATCGCTTCCAGCAGGCCCAGCGCCACGGCCAGGCTGACCAGGCTGATGCCCCAGCGCAGCGCGCCCTGGCGGCGGCGTTCTTCCTCCAGCACCGCCAACGAGCGGATCACTTCCTCCGGCACGTGCGGGGCGACCAGCTTGCTGCGCGCACGCGCATCGGCGATGGCATGGATCGCGTAGGCGATGCAGATGAAGAAGGTGATGGGGATGAGTTCCTGCATGGTCGTGCTCCTGTCTGGTGAATGATGCGGGTTCAGGAGATTGGATGCGCGAGGCCGGCCACCGGTTGCAGTGCAGATTTCAGGCGTCGTCGTCGGTCCTGGGGTCGGCCGGCGGATCGGGAAAATAGTTTCCACATGGAAGCCCAGCCGCAGGTCGGCCATCAGCCTTACCAGCGCGTCGTCCAGCACGAACCCGGCCCAGGCCTCCTTGCCGAACACGCCGATGCGCAGGCCGATTTCGGCCCCTTCCTGGTTCAATGCCTGGATCACCTCCACCCGTGCCTGCAGGATTTCGACTACCTGCGGCCAGGCGTCCATCAGCCAGCCGTCCTTGCCAGCGGCCAGTTCAAAGCTCACCCGGGTGAAGCCATGTACCCGGATCAAGTGACCATCACCGTCAAGCAGGTCGGTGCCCACATCGCGGAAGAACCCGCGTTCCAACCCCAGCCGGGCCGCGATGTCGGCGCTGGAGCACACGGGGTGCTGCACCACCAGGGAAATGCGGTAGTCGTAGGGGTACATGGTCGGTTCCGTCCGGATCAGTCGCCCATCATGCGCCACCCGAGGCCCTGCAGCGCCTTTGCCCAAGCGGTCTGCATGACCTGTGGCCCCCTCCCCCGGCGCGGGTGGCTGCTACCCTTGCCCGGTTTCCTCATCTGGTGCCGTCCGCCCATGTCCCGAGTGCTGCCCCTGTCCCTCCTGCTGTCGGCCATGCTGGCCGCACCGGCCGCGCATGCCGCGCCGACGCCGATCACCATCGAACAGGCCATGGCCGACCCGGACTGGATCGGTCCGCCGGTCGAAAAGGCCTGGTGGTCGTGGAACAGCCAGCAGGTGGAATACCAGCTCAAGCGCAGCGGCAGCCCGGTGCGCGACACCTTCCGCCAGCCGCTGGCCGGCGGCGCCGCTGCACAGGTGGCCGATGACCAGCGCGGCACTCTGGACGTGGCCGAGCCGGTCTACGACCGCAGCCGCACCCGCACCGCCTTCGTGCGCAACGGCG
>NZ_JBNNHG010000011.1:0-50823 GCF_050268705.1 Stenotrophomonas sp. NPDC077659
CGCGACAGGGTCGACGCGCTACGGCCAAGCAGCCGGGCTATGGAACGAATACTTACGCCGTCGGCGATTTCAAGCTGCAACACGGCTCGCTCTTCCGAGCTCAGATGACTGTAATGCTTTCCCATGCCTGCACCCTACGCGATTGTCGAGTGTTGCACTTGGAAGTTGAGTCTAAGCAGGTGGCGCGGTAGCCGGAAAGATCACGGGATACACGAAGCATGGCTTGAATCAGGCGATCTCCCGCGATGGGGGGAGGGGAGTCTCTGCAAAGGCAATACTTTCGGCGGTGAGAGAGCCCGTGAAGGTTGCCGAACAGGCCGGAGGCAAGACTGCGTATACCGGAAATAATGCAAAAGTAGTACTAAACAGCGAAGGGAAGGTCATAACAGTCATTCCAAGGAACAACGAGGGGTTGAGAAACCCAAAGGTGAAATGAAATGAAAGGCCCCACCTCATCCCGCCTGCATCCGCTCTTGGCGGAGATAGCAACAAAGCACGGCTTTCGGCTGCCTGAAGATGGCTTCAAATATCTTGCAGAGCAAGACTGTGAATCGCTGATCGATGCATTGCTGCAAGAGCTTTCGGAGACTGGCCTGGACTCTGACGATGAGCCCAATCAACGGGGCATGGAGATCGAGGCGATCATCGATCTCGTACGGTCGACTGCAGAACAACTTCGCGCGTCCGTGGATCACAAGTCCACTGAGTGGAAACAATGAATAAGGTGAAAAGGGGACAGAGGGAGTTAAACCGCGCACAAGGCATCGAACACAATGTTCGACACGGTGGCCACGCTGCCCGGCCGCACCGCAGTACCCGAGCGTGAATGTTGGCGCAGCAGTAGATCGCGCATCTTGCGGACTGACGCCCGAGGCCCACCTTGCCCGGCGTGCCTTCGCTGCGGTGCAACCCGATTAGGAATTGTCCGAAAACGGGCAGTTCGTGCCGCAGTTCAACGCAGTGACGTTTTCACCCATCTACGGTAAGGGCTCATCCCCACCCGAGGCACCGTTGATGGCCTGGCACACGAGCACTTCCGTCCTGACGGTCGTCGACCCCAGCAACAGTTGGTGGACGGCGATCTACGAACCCGGTGCCACAGCACCGGTCTGCGGCATCTACCGTTGCCAGGGCTGCAAGTGCGAGATCACCCGCAACCAGGGCGAGACCTTCCCACCGCACTCGCACCACCCGCACCTGCCGGGGCAAAGCCGCATCTGCTGGATACTGAACGTGCGTACCAACGCCCCGGTCACCTGATACAAAAAAAGGGGACGGAGGGGATTAAGTCGTTTGTGCACAGACGACTTAATCCCCTCCGTCCCCTTTTATTGTCAGCGGCGGCTGATGGTGAAGGCGGTGCCGTCCACGCCCAGGTCCCAGCCCTTGCCGGTGCCGGACAGGGCCAGCGAGACGTCACCCTTGGTCATCACCTGTGCGTTGCTGGACTTCACCGCACCTGCGTGTGCGCCCACCGAGGCATAGGTGCCCAGCAGCTCGTTGATGCCCACCGCGCCGGTGAAGCTGCCGCGGCCATTGGTGATCTTCGACTTGCCCACGGTCAGGCCGCCGCCTTTCAGTTCGATACGCACCGGCATGCTGGCGCCGTTGCTGCACTGGAGGGTGCCGCTGCCCGAGGCGGTCTTGTAGATCAGCGACCAGCCAGACAGGTTGTAGCGAAGATGGCAGTCAAGGTTGCCACCGGCATGCGCGGCCGGGGCCAGGGAGGCTGCGGCCAGTGCCAGCAGCAGGGCGAGGGGCTTGTTCATCGGCAGGACTTCCACTTCAGGTCGGACTGGCGGCGAATCTAGCAGCGCGCGCGTGCACGGTGGATGCAGGCGCGCGCGGGGGTGTGGCAAGCGTTCAGCCGCCACACCCGGCCCGATGTCAGCCCTGGTCGTGCAGGTGGAAGGCATCGGCATCGAGCATCGCCGGGAAGCGCGCACGGTGCGTCGCCAGCGCCTCGGCCGAAATGGTGGTGGTGACCACCTGTTCGCGCTCGCGGATCTCCACCTGCGGCTGGCCGAGGAAATCGATCACCGCGCTGTCGCCGGCATAGTGCAGCTGGTTTCCATCCACGCCGATACGGTTGACCGCCGCCACGAAGCACAGGTTCTCGATGGCCCGTGCGCGCAGCAGGGTCTTCCACGCGTAGGCGCGCGCCGAGGGCCAGTTGGCCACGAAGATCTGCAGGTCGAAATCCATCTGCCCTGCCCGCTCGACGTCGTAGCGGTTACGGCAGAACACCGGAAAACGCAGGTCGTAGCAGACCTGCGGATTGATCCGCCAGCCCTCCCATTCCACGCTCAGGCGGTCGCGGCCAGCGGCATAGCGCTCGTGCTCGCCGCCATACCGGAACAGGTGGCGCTTGTCGTAGTACTGCAGCGCGCCGTCCGGCGTGGCAAACAGCAGGCGGTTGTAGACGCCCTCGCCATCGCGCAGCTGCACGCTGCCGATCACCGCCGCGTCCAATGCCTTCGCCTGTTCGCGCACCCACGCGACGGTCGGCCCGTCCATGCCTTCGGCCTGGGCGATGGCATCGTTGGAAAAGCCGCTGGTGAAGGTCTCCGGCAGGATCACCAGGTCGGTGCTGCCGGCCAGCGGCGCCAGCAGCGCGCCGTAGTAATCACGGTTGCCGGCCGGGTCGTGCCAGCGAGTGTCGCCCTGGACGAGGGAAATACGCAGGTCCTGCATGGTCGTCATGTCCTCAGAGCAGCCGCAGGCGTTCGATCGCCGCGTCCAGGGTAGCTTCGTTCTTGGCGAAGCACAGCCGCACCAGACGCTGGCCGACCGGCGCGGTTTCGTAGAACGGCGACAGCGGGATGGCGGTGACGCCCTTCTCGAGGGTCAGCCACTTCACGAATTCATGGTCGGGTAGATCGCTGATGGCCGAGTAGTCAACCAGCTGGAAGTAACCACCGGGCACCGGCAGCGGCTTCAGGCGGGTGCCGGCCAGCTGTTCGCGGAAGCGGTCGCGCTTGGCCTGGTAGAACGCGCCCAGCTCCAGGTGGTGCTCCGGCTCGTCGCGGATCATCGCGGCGAACCCGTACTGCGCCGGGCCAAAGCTGGTGAAGGTGTTGTACTGGTGCACCTTGCGGAACTCGGCGGTCAGCAGCGGCGGCGCCACCGCGTAGCCGATCTTCCAGCCGGTGCAGTGGTAGGTCTTGCCGAAGCTGGAAATGACGAAGGTGCGCTCGCGCAGTTCCGGGTAGCGCAGCGCCGATTCGTGGCGGCGGCCGTCGTAGATGATGTGCTCGTACACTTCATCGGAAATCAGGTAGATCTGCGTGCCACGCAGCAGGTCGGCCAGCGCCTGCATGTCGGCCTCGTCCAGCATCGCACCGGACGGGTTGTGCGGCGTGTTGACCATCAGCATGCGGGTGCGCGGGGTGACCGCCGCACGCACGCGGTCCCAGTCCACGGCAAAGGTCTGCGGGTCCAGCGGCACGTGCACGGCAACGGCGCCGGCCAGCTCGATGGCCGGTTCATAGCAGTCATAAGCCGGGTCCAGCACGATCACTTCCTCGCCGGCACGTACCACGGCGTGGATGGCGTTGAAGATGGCCTCGGTGGCACCGCTGGTGACGGTGATCTCGGTGTCCGGGTCGATGGTCGCGCCGTACAGGTCCAGCGACTTCTGTGCGATGGCCTGGCGCAGCGGTGCCACACCGGTCATCGGCGGGTACTGGTTCAGGCCGGCGGCCATCGCCCTGGTGGTTTCGTCGATCAGGCGCTGCGGCGCGGAGAAATCCGGGAAACCCTGCCCCAGGTTGACCGCGCCGTGTTCGGCGGCGAGCTGGGACATCACGGTGAAGATCGTGGTACCGACCTTGGGCAGCTTGGTGGTGGGGTGCATCGGCCTGGGGAATGGGGAGACAGACCCGTGAGTTTACGCAATCCCTGCTGCGGTAGTGCCGGCCGCTGGCCGGCAGCCTCGGCCATACAACTGCCGCCGGGGGAAATGCCGGCCAGCGACCGGCGCTACCAGGGGCATTCATCGCTACAATTGCTGCCGCACTCCGGCACGAAGACCCTCGCCCCTTGAACACCCCAGCATTGCTGGCCGCCAGCGGCCTGAGCTTCTCCCGCAATGACGAGCCCGTGTTCGGCCCGCTGGACTTCCACCTGGACGCCGGCGAGGCACTGCTGGTGCAGGGCGGCAACGGAGCCGGCAAGACCACCCTGCTGCGCGTACTGGCGGGGCTGGCCCGGCCGGGTACCGGCCAGGTGCGGATCGATGGCAAGCAGGCCAGCAACGCCGAACGCACGCGCTACGTCGCCTACCTCAGCCACCTGCCGGCGCTGAAGCCGGACCTGGATACGCTGGAGAACCTGCATTTCCTGTGCGGGCTGCATGGCCGCCGGGCCAAGCAGATGCCCGGCAGCGCGCTGGCCATCGTCGGCCTGGCCGGTTACGAGGACACCTTGGTGCGGCACCTGTCAGCCGGACAGAAAAGGCGCCTGGCGCTGGCCCGCATCTGGCTGTCACCGGCACCGCTGTGGCTGCTCGACGAACCCTATGCCAACCTCGACCTGGATGGCATCACTCTGGTCAACCGGATGATTTCAGCCCACCTGCGCGGCGGTGGCGCCGCCCTGGTCACCACCCACGGCGCCTACGCCGCACCGCCGGTACGTACGCGCCTGCTGGAACTGCGTGCGCCCGGGCAGCAGCCCACCGCCACGCCGGGAGGTGCGGCATGATCGCGCCGGGTACCGAACCGGGCCTGTGGCAGACCGCGCGCGCGCTGCTCTCGCGCGACCTGCGCCTGCTCTGGCGCCGACGTGGCGATGCGCTGCAGCCGGTGCTGTTCGCCCTGCTGGTGGTGGTGCTGTTCGCGCTGGCCCAGGGCCGTGACCCGCAGCCGCTGGCCGCCACCGCCGGCGCCGTGCTGTGGCTGGCGGTCCTGCTGGCCGGACAGCTGGCGCTGGATTCGCTGTTCCGTTCCGATGCCGAGGATGGATCGCTGGAACAATGGCTGCTGGCCCCGGTGCCGCTGGCCTGGCTGGTGCTGGTGCGCGTGCTGCTGCACTGGGCCACCACCGCGCTGCCACTGATCGTGGTCAGCCCGCTGCTGGCCGAAATGCTGCATCTGCCGCATGACCAACGACCGATGTTGCTGGCATCGTTGCTGCTGGGAACACCGGTGCTGAGCCTGATCGGTGGCGTGGTCGCCGCGCTGACCGTGGGCATCCGGCGCTCTGGTATTCTCGTGGCGTTGCTGTCGTTGCCGCTGTACGTACCGGTGCTGGTGTTCGGTGCGGGCAGCCTGGCGGCGGCCAGCCGCGGGCAGGATCCGGTCGCTGCGCTGCTGATGCTGGGCGCGGGACTGGTGGTCGCCTTGCTGCTGGCTCCGCTGGCGACCGCTGCGGCCATCCGTATTTCCCTGAGTTGAACGGGCAGAGAGCCAATCCACCCCTGCTGGATAGCCGTCACGCATGAATCCGATCGTCCGCTGGTTCCATCAACTCGGTTCGCCGCCCACGTTCGATCGTTTCGCTGCCCGCTGGTCGCGTGTGTTCTACATCGCCGCACTTCCGGTGCTGCTGGTAGGCCTGTGGCAGGCGCTGCTGGTGGTGCCGCCCGAAGCACGCCAGTTGGACAGCTTCCGCATCCTCTACATCCACGTGCCCAGTGCCTGGATGAGCCTGTTCGTGTTCGCGCTGATGGCCCTGTACGCCGCCATCGCACTGATCTGGCGCATCAAGATCTGCGAGATCCTGGCCATGGCCTGCGCGCCGATGGGCGCCGGCTTCACGCTCATCACCCTGCTCACCGGCAGCATCTGGGGCAAAGGCACCTGGGGCACCTGGTGGGACTGGGACCCGCGCATGACCAGTGAACTGGTCCTGCTGTTCCTGTACCTGGGGGTCATCGGCCTGTACCACGCCATCGAGGACCGCCGCAGCGCCGCGCGCGCCGCCGGCCTGCTGGCCATCGTCGGCGTCAGCCTGCTGCCGGTCATCCGCTATTCGGTGGACTGGTGGGGCGGCCTGCACCAGCGCCAGTCGATCAGCGTGTTCGGTGAATCGGCGATCAGCAGCGCGATGATCGCGCCGCTGTGGTGGATGGTGATCGGCACCAAGTTCTGGTTCGCCGGTTCGGTGCTGGCCAAGGCACGCGCCGACAACCTCGACCGCGAGGCCGGCAAGGCCTGGGTCGGCCAGCGCGTGGAGGACACACCGCAATGACCCACCTGCCATTCGTGATCGGCGCCTATGCCGTGTTCGTGCTGGTGCTGCTGGCCGATGCCATCGGTTCGTGGCTGCGCCTGCGCACCGCGCGCCGCCAGGCACAGTCGCGCCAGCAACGGCAGCACGTCCGGCATACCGCGCAGCAGGCCGCCGCGCCGCTGTCGGCGGAGCTGGAACGATGACCCCCGTGCAGCGCCGCCGCATGGTCTGGGTGCTGCTGGCGCTGCTGGCCTCGGGCCTTGCCACCGCGCTGGTGGCGATGGCACTGGAACGCAACATCGCCTACCTCTACACGCCATCGGAAGTGCTGCGCGGCGACGTCGATGCGCAGACCCGCTTCCGCCTCGGCGGCATGGTGGTCAAGGGCTCGTTCAACCGCCCGATCGGCTCACTCGATGCGCGCTTCGAGGTCACCGACGGCGATGCGCAGCTGGCCGTGCTGACCTCGCGCATCCTGCCGGACATGTTCGCCGAAGGCACCGCCGTGGTTGCCAGCGGCCGCCTGCAGGACGGCGTGTTCGTGGCCGATGAAGTGCTGGCCAAGCACGATGAGAAATACGTGCCCAAGGAAGTGGCCGACAAGATGGGCGATGCCCATCGCAGGCACGACGTGCCGGTCCCGGCCACCGAGGTGCGCTGAGTGCTCCCAGGCGCGTTGCCAGAGCTGGGCCAGATCCTGCTGCTGTGTGCGTTGCTGGCGGCGCTGCTGCAGGCCGGACTGCCGCTGGCCGGCGCGCAGCGCGGCAATGTGGCGTGGATGGCGGTGGCCCGACCGGCCGCCTTCGCCCAGCTGCTGCTGGTAGCCGGCGCGTTCGCGGTGCTGACCGCCGCCTTCGTGCAGCAGGACTTTTCGGTGCGCTACGTGGCCGAGAACTCCAATTCACTGCTGCCGATGATCTACCGCTATTCGGCGGTCTGGGGCGCGCACGAAGGCTCGCTGCTGATGTGGGCGCTGGTGCTGGCGCTGTGGACCGGCGCGGTGGCGCTGTTCTCGCGGCACCTGCCGGCACCCGTGCAGGCGCGCGTGCTGGCGGTGATGGGCGTGGTCAGCGTCGGCTTCCTGGCCTTCCTCATCTTCACCTCCAACCCGTTCCTGCGCCTGAACCCGGCGCCGCTGGAAGGCCGCGATCTCAACCCGCTGCTGCAGGACCCTGGCCTCATCATCCACCCGCCGATGCTGTACCTGGGCTACGTGGGTTTTGCGGTGCCATTCGCCTTCGCCGTGGCCGCGCTGCTGGAGGGCCGCGTGGACGCGCGCTGGCTGCGCTGGACACGGCCGTGGACCAACGTGGCCTGGGGCTTTCTGACCCTGGGCATCGCGCTGGGCAGCTGGTGGGCCTATTACGAGCTGGGCTGGGGCGGCTGGTGGTTCTGGGACCCGGTGGAAAATGCCAGCTTCATGCCGTGGCTGGTCGGCGCGGCGCTCATCCATTCGCAGGCCGTCACTGAAAAACGCGGCACCTTCGGCAGCTGGACCCTGCTGCTGGCCATCGCCGCCTTCGCGCTGTCCCTGCTGGGTACCTTCCTGGTGCGCTCGGGCGTGCTGACCAGCGTGCATTCGTTCGCCGCCGATCCTTCGCGCGGCCTGTTCATCCTGGTGTTCCTGTCGCTGCTGGTGGGCGGCAGCCTGCTGCTGTACGTGCTGCGCGCCAGCGGCCTGAGCGTGGATGCAGACGATCCGCGCCGCGGCTTCACCGCCACCTCACGCGAAACGCTGCTGCTGGCCAACAACCTGCTGCTGGCCACCGCCTGCGCGATGGTGCTGCTGGGCACCCTGTATCCGCTGCTGGCCGACGCCCTGTCGCTGGGCAAGATATCAGTCGGGCCGCCCTACTTCGGCAGCCTGTTCCTGCTGCTGATGGCACCCATGGTGCTGCTGCTGCCGTTCGGCCCGTTGGTGAAATGGCAGCGCGACCAGCCCTCGCGGGCCTTCGCGCTGCTGGTGCCCTGGCTGGGACTGGCCGTGCTGCTCGGTGCGCTGGCCTGGTGGCAGGCCCCGCAGAACGGCTGGAAGGCCGGCCTCGGCGTGGCTGCAGCGGCCTGGGTCGGGCTGGGCACCGCGCGCTTTGTCTGGCAGCGGCTGCGTGGCAATGGCCGTTTCACTGCCGAGATGCTGGGCATGATCGTTGCCCACACCGGCATTGCCGTGTTCCTGGCAGGTGCATTGCTGGTGGAAGCGCTGAACGTGCAGCGCGAAGTGGCGCTGGCACCGGGCCAGCAGGTGGTGGTCGGCCGTCACCAAGTGCGCTTTGAAGGCGTGGACCACCGCGAAGGCCCCAACTTCACCGCTGATCGCGGCCATCTGCGGGTGTTCCGCAACGGCCGCGAACTGGCCCTGCTGCATCCGGAAAAGCGCCAGTACGCCAGCGGTGGCCAGGTGATGACCGAAGCCGGCATCGATGCACGCCTCAGTGGCGATGTCTACGTGGCATTGGGCGAGCCACTGGGCAACAATGCGTGGGCGGTACGGGTGCACATCAAGCCCTTCGTGCGCTGGATCTGGCTGGGTGCGCTGCTGATGGCCCTGGGCGGATTCATCACCGCCGCTGATCGCCGTTTCCGTCGTCCGTAGGAGTTTGCATGTCCGAGTCCCCCGCCCCGCGCCCGTCCCGCCCGCTGCCGCCGGTAGCCATCGTGATCGGCGTGCTGTTCTTCTTCGGCCTGCTTGGGCTGATGGTCTACGGGGTGATGAAATCGGGCGACCCGCAGCGCGATGTGCTGCCCTCGGCCCTGATCGACAAGCCGGCACCGGCCTTCGCCCTGCCGGTACTGCATGACCCCGGCATGACCGTGCGCAGCGAAGAGCTGCGCGGTGCGCCGTACCTGTTGAATGTCTGGGGCAGCTGGTGCGCGGCCTGCCGCGAGGAACACCCGGTGCTGACCCGCTTCGCCGAAAGCAAGCGCGTGCGCGTGATCGGCTACAACTGGAAGGACGAGCCGACCGACGCGCTGCACTGGCTGGAAACGCTGGGCAACCCGTTCATGGTGGTGCTGAGCGATGTCGAGGGCCGCACGGCCATCGACTGGGGCGTGACCGCTGCGCCGGAAACCTTCCTGGTCGACGGTAGCGGCATCGTGCGCTGGAAGTACAGCGGTGCGATGACCCAGAAGGTGATCGACGAGAAATTGATTCCCGCGTTGCAGAAGATCGAGAAGGCCCAGGGCAATGCCGATACCGGCCTGCACGGCAATCCGTAAGCCGCTGCACTGGCTGCTGCTGGCCCTGCTGCTGGCGGCGGCACTGCCGTCGCCTGCCCAGCAGCCGCTGCACGACCCGCGTCCGCTCGCCTTCCGCGACGCGGCCGAAGAAGCACGCTTCCACGACCTGGCCGCGCAGCTGCGCTGCGTGCAGTGCCAGAACCAATCGCTTGCCGATTCCAACGCGCAGATCGCCCAGGACCTGCGCCGCGAGGTGCTGCAGCTGATGCAGCAGGGCCTTGATGATGCGCAGATCAAGCAGTTCCTGGTCGCCCGCTATGGCGAATTCGTGCTCTACCAGCCACCGCTGCAGCCGGGCACCTGGCTGCTGTGGGGCGGCCCGCTGCTGCTGCTCGGCGCCGGTGGGGTGGTGGTGCTGGCGGTTGTGCGCCGCCGTGGCCGCAACGTCGCGCCTGCACGTGCCGGCAGCACCGACGAAGGAGATGGCTGGTGAGCAGCATTCTGCCCGTGCTGGCCGGTCTGGTCGCCGCACTGATGGCGGCACTGGTGCTGTGGCCGCTGCGCCGGCAGGGCCCGCGCGGCTTCGTGCTGGGCGTGCTGGCACTGGGCGTGGTCGGTGTATGCCTGTACCTGCTGGTGGGCGACCCGCGCGCGGCACAGGTGCAACCCACGCCGTCGGTCGCCACCCTGCGTGATGGGGTGAAAGCGTTGCAGCAGGCATTGCAGCGTGATCCGCAGCGCGCCGATGGCTGGGCGCTGCTGGGCCGCTCGCAGGCCGAACTGGGCGATGCACGCGCCGCCGCCGATGCCTTCGCCCGCGCTGCCGCGCTGGCGCCGGAGGATGCTGGCGTGCTGGTGGAAGCCGCACAGGCGCGTGCGCAGGCCGATGCCAGCAAACAGTTCGATGACACCGCGATGGACTGGCTGCAGCAGGCCCGCCGCCTGGCACCGGAGGCAGAACGGGCCAGCTGGCTGTTGGGCATCGCCCTGCGCCAGCGCGGCCGCAATGCAGAAGCCGCCGACGTCTGGAGCGCCCTGTTGCCGCGTCTGGAACCCGGTGCGGCGCAGGCGCTGCAGGCGCAGATCGCCATCGCCCGCGAGGCAGCTGGCCAGGCGGCAGACGCACCGGCAGCGGAAGCGCCCGCCCTGCTGCAGGTCCGCGTGCAGCTGCCCGACGCGGTGAAGCACGGCGACTGGCCGGCGACCACCCAGGTTTTTGTACTGGCCCGTGCCGTGGGCGGCCCACCGATGCCGGTGGCCGCACGCAGACTGCCACTGGCCGGTTTCCCGGCCACCGTCGGTCTGGGCGACGGCGACAGCCCGATGCCAACCGCACCGCTGTCAGCGCACACGGAGGTGGAGGTGCTGGCGCGCATTTCGCGCAGTGGCAGCGCCAACCGCAGCGAAGGCGATCTGCAGAGCGAGGTGGTGCGGGTGACCCTGCCGCACGACGGCGTGGTGAAACTGCGGTTCCCGTAACCTGCACCCGGTAGTGCCGGCCCCGCTAGAATGCCCGCATGACTGAATTCATCCCGCCCGGCACCCGCTTCCATGCCCTGCCCTCGCCGTTTCCGTTCAAGCGCGGTGGCGCCCTGCACGGTGCGCGCGTGGCGTATGAGACCTGGGGGACATTGGCCGCCGATGGCCGCAATGCCATCCTGATCGTCACCGGCCTGTCGCCGGACGCACACGCTGCTGCCAACGCCGGCAACCCTGCCGCCGGCTGGTGGGAAGCGATGGTCGGCGCAGGCAAACCCATCGACACCGATCGCTGGTTCGTCGTCTGCGTCAATTCACTGGGCAGCTGCAAGGGCTCCACCGGCCCGGCGTCGCTGAACCCGACCACGGGCGAACCGTATCGGCTCGACTTCCCGGAGCTGTCAGTGGAGGACGGCGCACGCGCCGCCATCGACGTGGTGCATGCCCTGGGCATCGAGCAACTGGCGTGCGTGATCGGCAATTCGATGGGCGGCATGACCGCGCTGGCGGTGCTGATGCTGCAGCCAGGCATCGCCCGCAGCCATATCAACATCTCCGGCAGCGCGCAGGCATTGCCGTTCTCCATCGCCATCCGCTCACTGCAGCGCGAAGCCATCCGCCTGGACCCGCAATGGAATGGCGGCCGCTACAGCGAAACCGCGTACCCGGAATCGGGCATGCGCATGGCGCGCAAGCTGGGCGTGATCACCTACCGCTCCGCACTGGAATGGGATGGCCGTTTCGGCCGCGTGCGGCTGGATTCGGACCAGACCGACGATGATCCGTTCGGCCTGGAATTCCAGGTGGAGAGCTATCTTGAAGGCCATGCACGCCGCTTCGTGCGCTTCTTCGATCCGAACTGCTATCTGTACCTGAGCCGTTCGATGGACTGGTTCGACCTGGCCGAGTATGCCGACGGCGACGTGCTGGCCGGGCTGGCGAAAATCCGCATCGAAAAGGCGCTGGCCATCGGTGCCAACACCGATATCCTGTTCCCGGTGCAGCAGCAGCAACAGGTGGCCGACGGGCTGCGTGCCGGCGGTGCCGATGCACAGTTCATCGGCCTGGATTCGCCGCAGGGCCACGACGCGTTTCTCGTCGATTTCGAGCGCTTCGGCCCGGCCGTGCGCGGCTTCCTCGACGCGCTGTAGGTGGCCTGGCGGCACAACCTGGCGCTGGCCACGTGTGGCGCGCTCATCGCGTTGACGATCAGTGCCGTGCTGCCGCTGTGGCTGGGGGCCTGGTGCCTGCTGGCCAGCGCGGTGTCATTCGGGCTGTACGGGCATGACAAGCGCGCGGCACAGCGCAAGCAGTGGCGCATTCCCGAACGCACGCTGCAGCTGCTGGCCTTCGCCGGTGGCTGGCCGGGCGCGCTGCTGGGCCAGGCGCTGTTCCGGCACAAGCACCGCAAAGCGGAATTCCAGTGGGTGTTCTGGTTGTGCGTGGTGGCCAATGTGGCGTCGATCGCGGTGATGCTGCGCGAGTTTTCGCGCTAACCGTTCGAACGACGCGGATGCGTGATTGCCGGCCAGCGGCCGGCACTACCACGGCGATCACGCAAACGGCCGCCGGGCATGGCCCGACGCTACCGCTCAGGCGCGTCACACCGGTGCATGGACAGTAGATCCACGCCATGCCTGGATGGGCCAGGCCACGGCCGACACCACCGCGACTACGTTTCCCGGACCAATACCCCATCGCGCAGGCGGTACCGGACATCCACCACGCCCTCCGGCAGCGTGTCGTGGGTAATCATCAACAGACTGCGCCCGTCCAGCAGACCGGCCAGGTCCTGCAGCAACGCGTGTGCGGTATCCACATCCAGGCCTTCGGTCGGCTCGTCCAGCAGCAGGATCGGCGCATTGCGCAGCAGCGCGCGGGCCAGCGCCAGGCGTCGTGCCTGCCCGGCAGACATCGTCGCGCCGTTCTCCCCTACCCAGGCCTGCAGGCCGCCGTTGCGCTCGGCCCACTCGCCCAGGCGCACGCGCCGCAGTACCGCCCACAGGGCGTCATCACCCGCTTCAGGATCACCCAGCCGCAGGTTGTCGGCCACCGTGCCGGCAAACACCGGCGCATTCTGCGGCAGCCATGCCAGCTGCTGATGCCACTCTGCCTGGGCGAAGTCGCGCAGGTCGCGACCACCGTAGCTCACGCGGCCCTGCTGCGGGTCCCACAGGCGCAGCAGCAGACTCGACAAAGTGGTCTTGCCGCTGCCGCTGTCACCGCCGATGGCGATGCGCTCGCCCGGCGCCAGGCGCAGCTGCAGACCCCCCAGCAGCGGCCGCGCCGCGCCCGGCCAACGGAAATGCACGTCTTCCCACGCCACCGTTGCAACCGACGGCACCGGCTGAGGCTGCACCGGGTCCTGCACCGTCGGCGCCTGCTCCACGATGGCCTGCAGTCGATCGGCAGCAATGCGGCCGGACTGCAACGACTGCCAAGCCAGGCCCATGCCCGCCCACAGTTCGATCATCGCCACGGTGAGGAACACCAGGCCGGCGGCCATTTCCGCAGGAATGCGCTGCTGCTCGGCCGCGTGCAGGGCCAGCGCCAGCATCGCCACCAGGCCCAGCCCGGCCACCAGGCCATGCAGGGTCGAGGCCGCGATCAACCGCCAGCGCCGGCGCCGATCCCGCGAAGCAAGCTGCTTGGCCGCCACCCGCACCTTCAATTGCCAGGCGGCATCGGCATGCAGCGCCGCCAAATCGCCCGCGCCCTCCAGGCCTTCAAACGCGGCGGTGCGCAGCCCGGCGCGATGTGCGGCGCGGTCGGCCTCTTCATCGTCATGCCCGCGCACGCCCAGCCACGGCACGCCAAAGCCGATCAACAGCGCCAGCACGGCCAGCAGCACCGCTGCCGAGGGCAGGATCAGCGCCGCCGACCCTACCGCCACCAGCGACAACGCGCCCAGCGCCAGCAGCGGCCCGATGGCGCGCACCAGCAGGCCATCGACCTCGCCGATATCGCCCAGCAGGCGGGCCAGCAGCTCACCGGTGCGCGTGGCCCCCAGCCGCGCCGGGGCCAGCGGCAGCGCACGGCGGAAGAACCACACGCGCAGGTCACGGGCGATGCGCAGCGTGGCGTCGTGGCCGATCAGCTTTTCGAAGTAGCGCGACACGATGCGCGCCATGGTCAGCCCACGGATGCCGGCCGAGGGCGAGAAGAAATTGAAGCCCTGCGCCAGCCCGGCGGCACCGGCCAGCGCCGCGGCGGTCAGGAAGCCGCCGGACAGGCCAAGCAGCGCGGTACCGGCCAGCATCGTGACCCACAGCAGCAGCACGGTCAGCAGCAGGCGCGGACGGTGGCGAACGAACACCGCGCGCAACGAATCGGGCGAACGGCTCATGCGCCCACCGCCTGTGCCGTATCCACCAGCCGCCCTTCGGGCAGCAGCAGGCAGCGGTCGGCCCAGGCGATCACCGCCGGGCTGTGGGTGGCCACCACCACGCTGCGGCCGCGCGCATACGCGGCCAGGCTGCGCAGCAGCGCCGCTTCGGTATCGGCATCGAGGAAAGCGGTGGGCTCGTCCAGCAGCAGTATCTGCGGGTCACGCAGCAGCAGCCGGGCCAGGCCGATGCGCCGGGCTTCACCGCCGGACAGACCAAAACCGCGCTCGCCGATCATCGTATCGAGCCCTTCCGGCAGGCGCTGGGCGAACTGCAGTACCTGCGCCGCCTCGGCCACCGCGCGCAGGCGCGCATCGCTGGCAGCAGGGTCGGCCAGCCGCAGGTTGTCGGCAATCGAGCCATGGAACAGGTACGGACGCTGGCTGGCATAAGCCACGTCCAGCCCGGGGCGCAGCTGCACACGCCCGGCACGCGGCGGCAGCCAGCCCGCCAACGCTTCCAGCAGCGTGCTCTTGCCCGAACCGCTGGGGCCCACCAGGGCCAGCCGCTGGCCTGGCTCCAGCTGCACATCCACGCCCTGCAGCACGTCGTGCACGGCACCCATCGGGCGCAGCACCAGACCGTGCGCCTGCAGCGGCGGCAACGCGACCTCGGCCGGCTCCACCGCCAGCGCTGCCACCGGTGCGTCCACCATCGCCGGTTCCTCCGGCAGCGCCAGCAGCAGGCGCTCCACTTCGGCCGCCGCGGCCAGCGCATTGGCGCGGTCGTGGTAATGCGCAGCCAGCCGCCGCAGCGGAGCGTAGAACTCCGGGGCAAGCAGCAGGCAGAACAACCCCGCCCCCAGCGTCGGCACCGTCGCATGCAGCGACATCAGGCCCAGGTAGCTCAGCCCCAGGTACAGCGCGACCATAGCTACGCTCACCGAGGCGAAGAATTCCAGCACGGTGGACGACAGGAACGCGATGCGCAGCACTTTCATCGTACGCACGCGCACGCCTTCGGCGGCCGCTTCAATGCCGGCCAGTTCGGCCTCGCCGCGCCCGTACAGCCGCAGCAGGCCCAGGCCCTTGATGCGGTCGGCGAAATGCCCGCTCATGCGCGCCAGTTCCCCCAGCTGCGCGCGCCCGGCCGCTTCGGCACCCCAGCCCACCAGCATCATGAAGAACGGCACCAGCGGCGCGGTGAACAGCAGGATCAACGCCACCACCCAGTCGACCCAGGCCACCGCGGCCAGGATCAGCAGCGGCACCACCACCACTTCGGTACGCACCGGCAGGAAGCCGCTGTAATAGCTCTCGATCGCATCCCCGTGATGCAACATCAGCTCGCCCAGTTCACCGGTGCGGCGCTGCCGCAGCCACAGCGGGCCGTGGCCCAGCAGGCGGGCGAACACGCGCTCGCGCAGGGCCAGCCGCGCGGCATCGGCCACATCGCCTGCAGCAGCCTGGGTGGCGCTGCCCAGCAGCGTGCGCAGTACCAGCACCACCGCCAGCGCGGCCAGCACCGGCAGGCCGCTGGCCAGGGATGCACGCTCCACCAGCACCGTCTGTACCAGCCACGCGATGGCCGCCGCCTGCCCGATCAGCAGGGCCCCGGACATGCTGATGCACAGCGCCGCCAGGCGCTGCCGGCCCCGCGCTGAATGGGCCAGGCCGGCCAGCCACGCGGTGCGGGCGCGCCGCTGCAGGTTCGATTCTTCCTCCGCGGTACGCGGTCCGGCAGCAGTCGGTTCGGCAGGGCTCAAAGTCTTCACAGGCAGCGGAGGATGCTGGGCATTGTAGGCGCAGGCACGAGCGCCCCGCGGCCAACGGTCGCATGGGTCACGAGGATGGCATACGATCCTCTTTGGTTCCCATTCATACATTGATCTGGATCAAGGCTGTTTGAAGCAGTCGGTCACATCATTCACCCATAGACCACCCTTCCCGCCACCCGCAACGGCACTATCCACACGAGGTAGCCAGGCCATGATTGATCAGACAGTCGTAGAACTGTCGCGGCTGCAATTCGCTCTGACCGCGATGTACCACTTCCTATTCGTCCCACTCACGCTCGGCCTGTCCTTCCTGGTGGCCATCATGGAGAGCGTGTACGTCATGACCCGCAAACAGGTCTGGCGGCAGATGACCCTGTTCTGGGGCGCGCTGTTCGGCATCAACTTCGCCCTCGGCGTGGCCACCGGTCTGGTGATGGAATTCCAGTTCGGCATGAACTGGTCGTACTACAGCCACTACGTGGGCGATATCTTCGGTGCGCCGCTGGCCATCGAGGGCCTGATGGCCTTCTTCCTTGAAGCGACCTTCATCGGCCTGTTCTTCTTCGGCTGGAAGCGCCTGAGCCCGGTCAAGCACCTCACCGTCACGTGGCTGATGGCGCTGGGCACCAACCTGTCGGCGGTGTGGATCCTGATCGCCAACGGCTGGATGCAGAACCCGACCGGTGCGGTGTTCAACCCGGACACGATGCGCATGGAGGTGGTTGACTTCGCCGCCGTGCTGCTGAACCCGGTGGCGCAGGCCAAGTTCGTGCACACCGTCAGTGCCGGCTACGTGACCGGTGCCATCTTCGTGATGTCCATCAGCGCCCTGTACCTGCTGCGCAACAAGCACCGGGACATAGCCCGCCGCTCGTTCGCGGTGGCCGCGGCTTTCGGCCTGCTGTCCTCGCTGTCGGTGGTGGTGCTGGGTGACGAGAGCGGTTACGCCGCCAGCGAGCACCAGAAGATGAAGCTGGCTGCGATCGAAGCGATGTGGGAAACCGAGCGTGCACCGGCTGACTTCACCGCCTTCGGCATTCCCAACCAGAACACCCAGCAGAACGACTACTCGATCAAGATCCCGTACCTGATGGGCCTGATTGCCACCCGTTCGCTCAACCAGCCCATTCCGGGCATCCTGGAGCTGGTGGAGCGCGCCGAGCATCGCATCCGTGGCGGCCAGATCGCCTATGGCGCGCTGGAGCGCATCAAGAAGGACAAGACCGATCTGCAGGCGCGCGAGATGTTCGACCGCCACTGGCAGGATCTGGGCCATGGCCTGTTGCTCAAGCGCTACCGCGAGGACATCCTCAACGCCACCCCGGAAGAAATCTCCAAGGCGGCCATGGATACCGTGCCGCGCGTGGCACCGCTGTTCTGGACCTTCCGCGTCATGGCCGGCCTGGGCTTCTACCTGATCGCTTTCTTCGCCCTGGCGTTCTATTTCTCCTGCCGCAACAACTTCCAGGACAAGCGCTGGTTCCTGAAGCTGGCGGTGTGGAGCCTGCCGGTGCCGTGGATCGCGATCGAATGCGGCTGGTTCGTCGCCGAGTACGGCCGCCAGCCGTGGGCGGTGGATGGCGTGCTGCCCACCTTCTACGCGGCATCGGGCCTGGCCCTGCATGAAATCCTGACCACGCTGGCCATCTTCACCGCAACGTACACGGTGCTGCTGGTCATCGAGATCAAGCTGATGCTGAAGGCCGTGCGCACCGGACCGGATGACATCCTGCCCACGCTGCAGGCCGACATCCGCCCCGTTTCCCCCACTGCAGCCGCTGCCGGCCAGGCCTGAGGCAGGAGAATCCAGATGGAATTCATTGCACTTGATTACACCACGCTCCGCGTGATCTGGTGGCTGCTGCTCGGCATCCTGCTGGTCGGCTGGGCGGTGATGGACGGCTTCGACCTGGGCGTCGGCACCCTGCTGCCGTTCGTGGCGAAGACCGATGAGGAACGCCGGCTGGTGATCAACACCGTCGGCCCGGTCTGGGAAGGCAACCAGGTCTGGCTGGTGCTGGGTGGCGGCGCGATCTTCGCCGCGTGGCCGCCGCTGTATGCGGTCAGTTTCTCCGGCTTCTACCTGGCCGTGTTTGCGATGCTGTTCGGCCTGATCCTGCGCCCGGTCGGCTTCAAGTACCGCAGCAAGATGCCGTCCAAGCGCTGGCGCGACACCTGGGACATCGTGCTGTTCGTGGGCGGCCTGCTGCCGGGCCTGATCGCCGGCGTGGCGGTGGGCAACGTGCTGCTCGGCGTACCGTTCCACTTCGATGACACCCTGCGCGTGGCCTACACCGGCTCGTTCTTCGGCCTGCTCACCCCGTTCGCACTGGTGGCCGGCCTCATCAGCGTGGCCATGCTGGTTGCGCACGGTGCGGCCATGCTGGTCATCAAGACCGAAGGCCCGGTGGCCGAACGTGCGGCACGCTATGGCAGCATCGCTTCGCTGATCTGCTTCGTGCTGTTCGCAGTGGCGGGCGCCTGGGTGGCCTTCGGCCTGCCCGGCTACCAGATCACCTCGCAGGTGGTGACCGACGGCCCGACCAACCCGCTGTTGAAGACGGCTGAAATCGGCACCGCTGCCGGTGGCTGGCTGCGCAACTACAGCAGCATGCCGGCCACGATCGTGTTCCCGGTGCTGGGCCTGCTGGGCGCACTGGCCAGTGCGGTGCTGCTGCGTGCACGCCGTGGCGGCCTGGCCTTCATCGCCTCTGGCACGTCCATCGCCGGCATCATCCTTACCGTGGGCTTTGCCATCTTCCCCTTCCTGCTGCCGTCCTCCAGCCAGCCCACCTCCAGCCTGACCGTCTGGGACAGTTCGTCCAGCCACCTCACGCTGTGGATCATGCTGCTGGCCACGGCCATCTTCCTGCCCATCGTGCTGGCCTACACCACCTGGGTGTACCGCGTGCTGAAGGGCAAGACCACGGTCGAGGAGATGGGCGACAACCCGAACGCTTATTGAGTCAAAGGTATGCCGACCAACGGTCGGCACCCACCGCAAGTAAAGTGTGCCGGCGAACGGTCGGCACTCCCCCGAATGCAAGGAGAATGAACATGTGGTACTTCGCCTGGATCCTCGGCACCGGCCTGGCCTCCACCGTGGCCATCCTCAACGGCATGTGGTTCGAATCGCGCGAGCGGAACCGCCTCGAGAAAGAAAACAGTCGCTGAGCTGTAAAAAAACCTTGCCGCCTTGGCCTTCACACGGTATCTTAGGCGGCTCCTTCGGGGTGTAGCTCAGTCTGGTAGAGCGCTACGTTCGGGACGTAGAGGTCGCAGGTTCGAATCCTGTCTCCCCGACCACTTCGGTGGTCGCATTGAAGCCTGGTGAAGTCTTCCAGGCTTTTTTGTTCCCTGAGGAATTCCATTGCTTCGGCAGTGTGAAGAAACACCATTCACCCCTTGCCGCCATTGGGGTGAATGGATAGAATAGGCGGCTCCCTTCGGGGTGTAGCTCAGTCTGGTAGAGCGCTACGTTCGGGACGTAGAGGTCGCAGGTTCGAATCCTGTCTCCCCGACCACTTCAGTGGTCACCAAGAAGCCTGGAAGACGACAGTCCTCCGGGTTTTTTTGTGCCTGTCATCCGCGGCACGGCGCGGACAGCGTCCAGCGTGGTGCGGCACGTACAATGGCCGCCATTCCGTTCACCACCGCATCGGCACATGGCCCGGTGCTGGCGCTGCACGCCCACGATGCGGCGTGCGCCACCTGCAAGGACCCCCGCATGACGTCCCCGACTTCGCTCTCACCATCGCTGCTGCACGGCCGCCTGCTGGCCTTTGTTGCCATCCTGCTGGCGGCGGTCAACCTGCGTACGGCGGTCACTTCCATCACACCGCTGCTGGACGTGCTGGGCCAGCAGTACGGCTTCGGCACCACCATGACCGGGGTGCTGGGCATGCTGCCCACGGCCTCGTTCGCGTTGTTCGGCGTGGCGACCCCGGCCGCGGCCCGGCACCTGGGCCTGGAGCGCACCACCCTGCTGGCGATGACCCTGGCCATGGCCGGCCTGCTGCTGCGCTCCAGTGCCGGCAACGTCGGCACCCTGCTGCTGGGTTCGGTGATCGCGCTGGCCGGCATGGGCATCGGCAACGTGGTGGTGCCGCCGCTGGTGAAGCGTTATTTCGCCAACAAGGTGGGCACGATGAGCACGCTGTACATCAGCGTGCTGCAGCTGGGCACGATGACCCCGGCGCTGCTGGCGGTGCCGGTGGCCAGTGCCGCAGGCTGGCGCGTGTCGCTGGGCATGTGGGCACTGCTGGCGCTGGCCGCAGCCCTGCCCTGGCTGCTGCTGGCCAAGCGCGCACCCAGGCCGGTGCAGGACGGCAACGACCCCGGCGCACAGCCGCACGGCAAGGTCTGGCGCACGTCGCTGGGCTGGGGCATGACGCTGATGTTCGGCATGACCTCGCTGATGACCTATTCGATGTTCACCTGGCTGCCGCGCATCGTGGTCGAAGCCGGTGCCACGCCGGCGTTCGGCGGGGTGATGGTGGCGGTATTCTCGGCGCTGGGTCTGTTGCCCTCGCTGGTGATTCCCTCGCTGGCGGTGCGCCTGCCGAACCCGTTCCCTCTGGTGCTGATCGGTTTCTTCGCCTTCGTCATCGCCTTCACCGGCCTGCTGCTGGCGCCGCTGAAGGCGCCCCTGCTGTGGGCGGCGCTGCTGGGCGTGGGACCGTCCACGTTCCCGTTGGCACTGACCCTGATCAACCTGCGCACACGTACGCCCACCGGATCGGCGGCGCTGTCGGGCTTCATGCAGGGCGTGGGCTACAGCCTGAGCTGCCTGGGTCCGTTCCTGGTGGGCTGGCTGCATACGGCCAGCAAGGGATGGGGGCTGCCGTTCGGCTTCCTGTTCGGCTGCGCCACCCTGATGCTGTGCGCCTCGTGGGTGGCGTGCAAGCCGCGCAAGCTGGAAGACCTCTGGTAAGCCACCGCCGGGCTGGGGCCGAGCGTGCTCGACCTTTCCAGCAGAGCGCAGTCGAGCACACTCGACTCTACACATGGCTTCGGCATCTACTGACGCAGGGTGTCCAACCATGACGCGGAGGGGCTGCCGTCATCGACGGAGCCCTGCCCGGGATCAAGGCACTTGGGCGCCGGGGGGAGACCTCGATACTGTGCTGAGAGACTTGAGAAAGTAATTCGTTTTCAAGGAATTGCGATGCACTCGGCCACGTTTTCAAGACATTTGCATTAGCACGTGAGGGCGGACTGTGGCTCCAAGGCGCGTATTGAGTCATAGTTGGCATGTGATGTGCGTCACACTTTCCAGATAGTTTGGGTAGGGATGCCAAGGGGGGTTCATGATCGTCCACCGTCCGCTGGCGCTCGGCGTCGGCCTGGCCTGCGCCACCATCGGATTCGCAGCCTGCGCCGCGCCGCCGTCGCCCAGCGCCAGCCACGCAGACCGCTTGGCCGAGATCGGCCATTACCGTGACCAGGCCCGCTGGGTGGATGCGCTGGCCGCCATCGAGCGCTTGCAGCTGCGGGAACCCACTGATCCGCTGCTGTACAAGCTGCAGGTCCTCACCTTGGGCGACATCGGCAATGCCGACCGTGCCTGGCGCCTGTACCAGGCACGGCCGGAGCTGTTCGATGCTGACCAGAAGTCACGCCTGGAGGCCAACTACATTGCCAAGCGGGTGAACTGGAGCCTGGCGTACGGCCAGACCGAAGACACCCGCTTGGACGAAGCAGAGGCATCACTGGCGGAAATGGAGCAGTATGTGCAGCGCGACGGCACCGCGCTGGCGCAGGCACCGCTGCGCATCCGCCTGGACCGCCTGATCCTGCTCAATCGTCTGTCGCGGCACGCCCAGGTGCGCGACGAGGCGCGCGCCCTGCAGCAGGAAGGCCATGCGCTGCCCGACTACGTCCTGCCAGCCGTCGGTGATTCGATGATGGCCACCCAGCATCCGGATGAAGCCATTCCGCTGCTGGAAGCTGCCGTCAAAAACGATCCCTCACGGTTCCAGTCACGGTCCGAACTGAGCTACGCCTACCTCGAAACCGAGCACGCCGAGAAGGCGATTGCCTACCTGGAAGCGTGGCAGAAGGACGAACCCGCCTGGCGCTGGGGCGGTGGCAAGAGCCCGTACGCCAACTGGGCACGCTATGAGGCCGACCTCAACCTGTCGATGATCCGCGCCTACAGCGGCGACCTGCCCACTGCCCAGCGCGAGCTGGAAGCCAGGGTGGATGTCGGGCCCGGCAATGGCGGCCTGCAGACCGCACTGGGCAGCGTCTACCAGATGCGCGGCTGGCCGCGGCGGGCGCTGGAGCGCCACCAGATGGCCTATACGCTCGACCCGCGCGATGTCTCCCCGCGTATTGGCATGTACGAATCCTACGTGCAGCTGCAGCGCGACGACCTCGCCCGACCGCTGCATGACGATCTGCTCGAACGCTACCCCAACCAGGCCTCCGTGCAGCGCATGGACCGGGACTGGCGTGCACATCGAGGCTGGCAGCTGCAGGCCATGGTGCAAGGCGGCCGCAGTTCCGGTGGCGGCGGCAGTTCGCCTCTGGGCAATGACGACCTGCATTACGGCACCGAAGTGGCATCGCCGATCCTCGATGACCGCTGGCGCCTGTTCGCATTCGCCGACCGGCGCTCGGTGACCTTCCAGGACCAGAAGATCAACCCCCTGTGGATGGGCGCGGGTGCACGCTACCGCTTCGGCCGCGTCGATGCCGAGGCCGCCGTGCTGCGACCCAACGACAGCATCGGCGACACTGGCCTGCGCGGCGGCTTCGGCTGGCAGTTCAACGACCAGTGGCACGCTGGCGTGACCGCCGCGCGCAACGATCCGGAAGCCTCGATGCAGGCGCGCGTGTCGGGCATCACCGCCGACAGCGTGGCGGTGGCGGTTGATTACACCCGCAACGAGCGCACGCACTGGAGCCTGGGTGGCAGCCAGTTCCGCTACGACGACGGCAACCGCCGCGACACCCTGAACACCGCCATCGAACAGCGCCTGCTGACCCGCCCACGCGTGGTTGTCGACGGCCTTGGCAGCCTCTACACCAGCCGCGGCTCGCTCGACGACGCGCCCTACTTCAATCCCTCGCGTGACCGCTCGGTTGAATTCGGCCTGCGCATCGACCAGCAGCTGTGGCGCCACTACGAGCGCCACTTCCGCCACCGCCTGACGGTGTCGCTGGGCGACTACTGGCAGGAAGGGTTCGGCAGCTCGCTCATTCCCACCGTGTCCTACCGCCACGAGTGGCAGTTCGGCCAGGGCAGGATCCTGGAGTACGGCGTGAGCTGGTCGCGGCCGGTCTACGACGGCCAACGTGAACGTCATATCGGCTTCGATGCCGCGCTGCGCTGGGGGGAGTGAGATGGAACGGATGCTTCGGAACCTGATGACCGTGCTGCTGCTGGGGCTGGTGCTGCTGGCCCTGCCGGCCGCTGCCCAGGAGCGCGACCTGGATTCGGCCGACAACGGCCTGCTGGTGCTGAGCTACCACGACATCCGCGACGATGTGCGTGAGAAGGGTGATGCCGATGCCTACGCGGTCAGCACGCAGAACTTTGCTGCGCACCTGGACTGGCTCAGCGCCCACGGCTACCACCCGATCTCGCTGTCACAGCTGATCAAGGCCTCGCGCGGCGAAGCCCAGCTGCCGCCGCGGCCGGTGCTGCTGACCTTCGATGATGGCCTGCGCAGCGTCTACAGCCGCGTCTACCCGCTGCTGCGCGCCTACAACTACCCCGCGCTGGTGGCGGTGATCACCGACTACGTGGACATGGCCCCGGGCCGCACCATCGACTACGGCTACCGTCCGTTCGGCCACGATGATTTCCTCACCTGGGACCAGCTGCGGGAAATGCAGGCCAGCGGCCTGATCGAACTGGCCAGCCACACCGACAACCAGCACCACGGCGTGCAGTCCAACCCACAGGGCAACCAGACGCCGGCGGTGATCACCCGTATCTACGACCCGAAGACGCAGCGCTACGAGACCGCACAGCAGTACCAAACGCGCCTGCGCGACGATCTCTCGCTCAGCGTCAAGCGCATCCAGGACGAACTGGGGGTCACCCCGAAGGCGATCGTGTGGCCATACGCCGCCTACAACACGCTGAGCAACGCCATTGCCGAAGAACTGGGCATGCCGGTGTCGTTCGACCTGGAAGGCCGCAGCACACCGATCACCTCCGACCTGCACGGCCTGGCGCGCCTGCTGGTGACCAACAACCCCAACGTCAGCTCACTGGCCTTCGAACTACGCCGCAATGTCAGCCTGGATGGTACCCGCGCTCTGCAGATCGACCTGGACGCGGTCTACGACGCCGACCCGGCGCAGCTGGCACGCAATCTCGACACGCTGATCGACCGCGTCAAGAAGATCGGCCCGACCCACGTCTACCTGCAGGCCTTCGCCGACCCCGACGGCAACAATACGGCCAACGCGCTGTACTTCCCCAACCGGCACATGCCGATGCGCGCGGACCTGTTCAACCGCGTGGCCTGGCAGCTGAAGACCCGTGCCGGGGTAAAGGTCTACGCCTGGCTGCCGGTGCTCGGCTATGAGCTGCCGGATGCGGCGCAACGCACCGCGCTGGGCATCGCCAGCCCGGAACGCGACGGCATGTACCGGCTGGACTTCACCAAGCCGCAGGCGCGGCAGATCATCAAGGACATCTACGAAGACCTGGCGATCAACTCGTACTTCGAAGGACTGCTGTTCCATGACGATGCCTACGTGCGCGACACCGAACTGGCACAGTTGCCACAGGAAGGCAGCGAAGGCGGGCGCACCCAGGCACTGATCGACTTCACCCTGGAGCTGCGTGACGTGGCCCAGCGCTGGCGGCCGAAGCTTGGCACCGTGCGCAACCTGTACGCGCAGCCGGTACTCGAACCGCAGAGCGCCAGCTGGTTCGCCCAGCGCCTGGATCTGTTCAACCACGCCTACGACCGCACCGCGCTGATGGCGATGCCGTGGATGGAAGGCAGCAAGCACCCCGAACGCTGGCTGGACCGCCTGGTCATGGCCGTGCGCGCGCACGATCCTGAGCTGAAGCACACGATGTTCGAGCTGCAGACCGTGGACTGGCGCACGCAGACGCCGATCAGCGGCCAGCGCCTGCGCGCCCAGATCCGCCGGTTGCAGGCACAGGGCGTGCGCCATTTTGCATGGTACCCAGACGACTTCATCGGCGACAAGCCGTCGACCACAGACGCGCGCGCCGCGATGTCGGCGCGCAACTTCCCGTACGCGGAGAAGTGACATGGACATGAGTCCCTGGCTGTACGCCCTGTTCCAGTTCGCCTTCTTCTACCCGATGGTGATGGCCTTCTTCTGGATGTCAGGTGGCCTGTACTACTTCTTCCGCCGCGAGCGGAAGTCGCGACCGCGCAACGATCCACCGCCGATGGCCAGCTACCCGTTCGCCACGCTGCTGATTCCATGCCACAACGAATCGGACAACCTGGACGATACCCTCGGCGCAGCGCTGGCACAGCGCTATCCGGATTTCGAAGTGATCGCCATCAACGATGGCAGCGGCGACGATACCGGCGCCCGTCTGGATGCATTGGCCGCCCTGCACCCACGCCTGAGGGTGGTGCACCTGGACCGCAACCTGGGCAAGGCCAATGCACTGCGCATGGGTGCGCTGGCCTCGCGCTCGGAGTACCTGGTGTGCATCGATGGCGATGCGATGCTGGAAGAGCACGCGATGCACTGGATGGTCTGGCACCTCACCAGTGGCCCGCGCGTGGGTGCGGTGACCGGCAACCCGCGCATCCGCAATCGCTCCACCCTGCTGGGCCGCCTGCAGGTGGCCGAGTTCTCCTCGATCATCGGCATGATCAAGCGCGCCCAGCGCGTGTACGGGCGCATCTTCACCGTGTCCGGGGTCATTGCCGCGTTCCGTCGTACGGCCCTGCACCGCATCGGCTACTGGGCCGACGACATGGTGACCGAGGACATCGACATCAGCTGGCGCCTGCAGCTGGACCACTGGGACATCCGCTACGAGCCCAACGCGCTGTGCTTCATCCTGATGCCGGAAACCCTGAAGGGCCTGTGGCGGCAGCGCCTGCGCTGGGCGCAGGGCGGCGTGGAAGTGCTGCTTCGGCACGGCACGTCGTTGTTCAGCTGGCGCAAGCGACGCATGTGGGGTGTGCTGCTGGAGTACATCCTCAGCGTGTTGTGGGCGTACACCATGCTGCTGATCGTGGTGCTGTGGGCCCTGGGCAAGTTCGTCCCACTGCCGGCCCCTCTGTACATCGACACGCTGCTGCCACAATGGCACGGCGTGATCCTGGCCCTGGTCTGCCTGCTGCAGTTCGCCAGCAGCCTGATCATCGATCGTCGTTACGAAACACACATTGGACGCAACTACTTCTGGGTCATCTGGTACCCGATGGCGTACTGGTTGATCAGCCTGTTCACCACCCTGGTGGCGCTGCCGAAGACGTTGCTGCGGCGACGTGGAAAGCGCGCCACCTGGGTCAGCCCTGACCGGGGGATCCGATGAACGCTGTGCGCGGCACCACCGAGCGAACGTCATCCAACCGCTTCGATTCGCGGTTGATCCAGAAGTCGCGCCAGCAGCCGCGCCTGCAGCGCACGGCCTGGGGCTTCGTGACCCTGGCGTTCTGGGGTTTCTACTTCTACCTGTGGGCACCGCTGGTGACCCTGGTGTCATGGCTTCTGGGTGGACACCTGGCCTACGTGCAGTTGTACCAGCGCAAGCAGCATGTGGACCCGTTCGTGGTGATCGCGCTGCCGGTCATCCTGGTGGCCTGCGCGCTGCTGTTGATCGCATGGGCCGAGTACAACCGCTTCCGGTTCGCTGGCAAGGAGCGGCGTGAACCGCGCGAGGATTCCAGCCGCCACGACATCGCCCATGCCCTGGGTGCCAGCGATGCGCTGGCCGAGCAGCTGATGTATGCGAAGGCCGTGACGCTGCACATGGACGACAACGCGCGGCCGCTGGGGCTGACGCGGCAGCCGCTGCTGTGACGGGTGGGTGTTTTTTGCAGGGCTGCAGGCCCTGCCAGACACACCCTACCGCGTCTGCCCTTCGCCACGCACCACGAAACGCTCCACCGTCAGCGCTTCCAGGCCCATCGGGCCATACGCATGCAGGCGCGTGGTGGAAATGCCGATTTCGCTGCCCAGTCCCAGCTGCCCACCATCGGAGAAGCGCGAGGAAGCATTGACCATCACCACGGCCGAGCGCAGTGCGTTGACGAAGCGGTCAGCATTGCCGGAATCTTCGGTGGCGATCACTTCGGTGTGGTCGGAGGTATAGGTACGGATATGCGCGATGGCAGCCTCAAGGTCATCGACCACGCGCACCGCCAGCACCAGGTCGAGGAACTCGGCCGCGTAGTCTTCGTCCGTCGCCTCCCTGCTGCCCGGCAGCAGCGGCTGCGCACGCGCATCGGCGCGCAGTTGCACGCCACGCTCGCCCAGCGCCTGTGCGGCGCGTGGCAGGAAGGCGCCGGCCACGTCCTGGTGCACCAGCAGCGTTTCCAGCGAATTGCAGGCCGCCGGGCGGCTGCACTTGCCATCCACCAGCAGGGCCACGGCCTTGTCCAGGTCGGCGCTGGCATCGACGAACAGATGGCAGACGCCCTTGTAGTGCTTGATGACCGGCACGCGTGCGTGCTCGGCGACGAAACGGATCAGCCCTTCGCCACCGCGCGGAATGGCCAGGTCGATCAACGCATGCAGCTGCAGCAGCTCCAGCATCGCCTCGCGGCGCAGGTCGGTCAGCACCGTCACCGCAGGCGGCGGCACGCCGTTGGCCTTCATTGCGGACGCCAACGCCTGGGCGATGGCAGTGTTGGAATGGATCGCCTCCGAGCCACCGCGCAGGATCACGCCATTGCCGGCCTTCAGGCACAGCGCGGCGGCTTCGGCGGTGACGTTCGGGCGCGCTTCGTAGATCATCGCGATCACGCCCAGCGGCACGCGTACCTTCTGCACGCGGATGCCATTGGGGCGCACGTCGTCGCGGGTCACCTGCCCTACCGGGTCCGGCAGTGCGGCCACCTCGCGCACGGCCTCGGCCATCGCGAACAGGCGCGCCGGGTCCAGCGCCAGACGGTCGAGCATGGCGCTGCCGACGCCCTTCCCGCGCGCGGCGGCCAGATCACGGGCGTTGCCAGCCAGAATCAGCCCGGCGTTGCTTTCCAATGCCTGGGCCATGGCCAGCAGCAGTCTGCTGCGTGCACCGGTGTCCAGGCCAGCGACTACCTGGGCCGCGTCACGGCAGGCACGCGCCTGCGCTTCGATCTCGTTCATGGGGGTGTCCTGCAGTCCGGTCATGGCAGCACCAGATCATCACGATGGACGACGGTGCCACCGTAGTTGTAGCCGAGCACGCCCTGGATGTCGCGCGAATGGCGGCCGGCAATGCGGCGCACGTCACCGGCAGCGTACTGGCTGACCCCACGCGCGACGCAGATGCGTCCGTGCGGGGCGTTCCAGCAGACCTGCACCATGTCGCCCCGGCGGAAATCGCCTTCGGCGCCGCTGATGCCACCGGGCAGCAGCGAAGCCCCCTTCTCGCGCATCGCCTGTGCTGCGCCGGCATCAACCAGGATCGCACCGTCGGCCAAGGGCGCATGCCGCAGCCAGTGCTTGCGTGCGGCTTCGCGGCTGCGCGCGGCGTGGATGCGGGTGCCGAACAGGCGGTCCTGTGCCAGCGCGCGCGCGACGTCGCCGCTGCGGCCATTGAACAGGTAGGTTTCGATGCCCAGCCGGCCGGCCTTCGCCGCCGCTTCCAGCTTGGTGCGCATGCCACCGGTACCGGCGCGCGAACCGGCACCGCCGGCCATCGCCAGCACCGCATCATCCAGCTCACGCACCTCGTGCAGCGGGTGCGCGTCGGCCACGGTGCGTGGATCGGCGCTGTACAGGCCATCGATATCGGTAGCGATGAACAGTGCATCGGCATCGACCAGCGCGGCCACGGTGGCGGCCAGGTTGTCGTTGTCGCCAAGCTTGAGCTCGTCCACCGACACGGTGTCGTTCTCGTTGACCACCGGCAATGCCCCCAGGCGCAGCAGCTCGGTCAGTGTCGCGCGCGCGTTGAGGTAGCGGCGACGGTTGCGCAGGTCGTCGTGGGTCAGCAGCACCTGCGCCACCGGGCGTTCGAAAAAGCGTTGCCAGAGTCCGATCAGCTGCGCCTGGCCGAGCGCGGCCAAGGCCTGCCGTGCCGCCATCGCGGCCCCCGGCTCATCGTCACGCGGCAGGATGGCGCGGCCCGCAGCGACCGCGCCGGACGAGACGATGACCACCTCGCGCCCGGCCAGCACGTTGGCCGAGACGAACTGGGCCAGGCCCAGTGCATGGCGCGGCGACAGGCCTCCGCCATCGGCGGCCAACAGGCTGCTGCCGACCTTGAGCACGGCACGCCGCCACGGCGGCAGCGCTTGTTCGGGGAACGGCGAGGCGACGTGGGGGGCGTGCAGTGTCATCAGGTGCGCCTCAGCGGGTGTTCCATTCGTGCACGGTGAGGTGCGAGGCCTGCATGGTCACCAGCGGATCGGTGGCGACGATGGCCTGTGCTTCGGCCAGGCCGCCCACATTGCACAGCACATAGGCGCCGCCGGTGCCATCGCTGAACCCACCGGTCAGCTGCAGGTGGCCCTGCGCGCGCAGCGCATCGAGAAAGTCCAGGTGCGGCTGCACGGCGGCGGCGTTGAAGTCCGGCCGACGCATCGCCAGCACCAGGTAGACGGTGCCGGCCATCAGGACAGCGCCTGCCAGCGCGTGCGCAGTTCGTCCAGGCGCAGGTCGGCGGCCGAACCGGGCGATACGCGCGCGGCCAGGCTGCCTTCTGGCGTGCGGCCCTGCCCTGCACTGTCGGCACCGGCGGCCGCGGCCTTGTAGGCCTCGCGGAACGGCACGCCGGCGACGGCGGCTTCCACCGCCACGTCGGTCGCATACATGCCCGAATCGATGGCCGCGCGCAGCTTGTCATCGCGCCATTCCAGGTTGGCCAGCAGCGCCGGCAGCAGCTCCAGCGCGGCCAGGCCACGACCGAAGCCGTGGAAGATGGCGCCTTTCGACGATTGCAGATCGCGGTGGTAGCCCGAGGGCAGCGACAGCAGCTGTTCGATCTCGGTACGCGCCGCGGCCACGCTGGCATGGGTGGCGCGCATCAGCTCGATCACGTCCGGGTTGCGCTTGTTGGGCATGATCGAGCTGCCGGTGGTGTACTGCGCCGGCAGCGCGACGAAACCGAACTCGGCGCTGGTGAACAGCGAAAGGTCCCAGGCGATGCGCCGCAGGTCCAGGGTGGCGCCACCGAGTGCTTCCAGTGCGGCCAGCTCGAACTTGCCGCGCGACAGCTGGGCGTAGATGGGCGAAACCTGCATGCGCGCAAAGCCCAGCGCGGCGGTGGTGTGTTCGCGGTCCAGCGGCAGGTTCACGCCGTAGCCGGCGGCGGTGCCCAGCGGGTTGGCATCGACCAGCGCGTGGGTGTCGCGCGCGCGCACGGCATTGTCGATGAAAGCCTCGGCCCAACCAGCCCACCACATGCCCGCCGAGGACACCACGGCACGCTGGATGTGGGTGTAGCCGGGAATCGGCAGATCCTTCTCGGCCTGCGCGCGGTCCAGCGCGACCTTGGCCACTTCGGCACTGAGCTGGGCCACGCGCTGCAGCTTTTCCTTAAGCCACAGGCGGGTGGCCACCAGGATCTGGTCGTTGCGGCTGCGGCCGGTGTGGATCTTGCGGCCGGCATCGCCCAGGCGCTCGGTCAGGCGCGCCTCGATGGCCGAGTGGCCATCTTCGTACTGCGTATCGAGCACGAAACGGCCTTCGCGGAAGTCCTGCGCCAGCACCTCCAGTTCGCGCAGCAGGCCCTCCAGCTCGTCGGCGCTGAGGATGCCGATGTGCTGCAGGCCCTGCGCGTGCGCTGCGCTGGCGGCAATGTCGTGCAGGAAGAATTCGCGATCGAGGATCACGTCATCGCCGGCGAGGAAGGTCTGGATCTGGGCGTCGACGGCGACGCCGGGCTTCTGCCAAAGAAGGTCTGCCATGGGGGCTCCGGGAATGCGATATCAGGTATCAGTGCGGGATCGACGTCAGTTCGTCGATGCCCAGCGCGAGGTTGAGGTTCTGCATGGCCTGGGTGGCCGCACCCTTGAGCAGGTTGTCCAGGGTCGCCACCACCACCACCCGCTTGTTGCCCGGGGCCAGGGTGAAGCCACCGACCTGCGCGCCATGGCGGCCGGCGATCTGGCTGACCCACGGCGCTTCATCGACGATCTCCACCAACGGCTCGCCGGCATAGGCCTGCTGGAAGCGTTCGACGATCTGCTCGCGGGTCTGCGCGCGGTTCAGCCACAGGTTGGCGGTGAGGGTGATGCCACGGAAATGCGGGGCGACGTGCGGCATGAACTCCACCGGCACGCCGAGCTGCGCGGACACTTCGCGCTCGTGCATATGGTTGGTCAGCGAATACGGCATGAGGTTGTCGGCCAGCAGCTCGGGGTTGTTCTTGTCCGAGGGCGAGGTACCCGCACCGGAGTAACCGGACACGCCGAAGCACTGCGGCGGGCCGGCCAGCAGGTCCAGCAGCGGGTGGATGGCCAGCTGCATGGCGGTGGCATAGCAGCCCGGGTTGCTGATGTGCTTCTGGCCCTGGTAACGGCCGCGGGTCAGCTCCGGCAGGCCGTAGTACCACTGGTTGTCGAAGCGGTAGTCGGCCGACAGGTCGACGATGACCGTGTCCGGCTTTGCCGCCTGCAGGGCCGCCACGAACGGGGCGGCCAGACCGTTGGGCAGGGCCAGGATGACGGCGTCCACCCCCTTGGCGGCCACCGCGTCGGCATCCAGGTTTTCGTAGTACAGCTCACCCTGCACTTCCGGGTGGTGATCGCCCAGGCGCTTGCCGGCCAGTTCGCGCGAGGACACAAAGGCCAGCTGCAGGCGCGGGTGCGCGGCCACCAGCTTGATCAGCTCGGCACCGGTGTGGCCGCGGGCACCGACGATGCCCAGGGTGAAAGTCGATTCGTTCATGCGTGATGGTCCAGGCGGTGCTGCAGGTGGCGCTTCACGCCCTGCCATTCCGCGTCGATGATGGAAAAGATGACGGTGTCGCGCGGCGTGCCGTCGGCATGCCGGGTGTAATTGCGCAGCACGCCGTCCTGCTTGGCGCCCAGGCGGGCGATGGCGGCGCGCGAGGCATGGTTGAACCAGCTGGTTTCCAGCACCACGCTGATGCAGCCCAGGGTTTCGAAGGCGTGCTGCAGCAGCAACAGCTTGGCCTCGGTGTTGACCCCGGTGCGCTGCACGCGCGGGGCGTACCAGGTGTAGCCGAGGCTGAGCCGGGGCACGCCAGGTTCCAGTGCATAGAAGCGGGTGCTGCCGACGATGTCGCCGGCCGCATCGCGGACCGCGAACGGCAGCACCTTGCCTTCGGCCTGCGCGTCCAGCGCGGCCTGCACATAGTGCCCTGCCCGCTCCGGCGACGGCACCTGGGTGTACCAGAGCTGGTCCAGGCCACTGCCCTGCAGCGCCGCGGCCAGCCCCGGCACATGTTCACGCTGCAGCGGTTCCAGCATCACGTGCTGGCCGCGCAGGGTGGGGACGGTGGTCCAGGCGCCGGCGTTGCGCATGCCTCAGCCCTTCAGACTCGGCGTACGCGCCGCGCAGTGGTCGACGTAGGTCTTGATGCGGTCGATGCCATCGGCGCCGAACCAGAACACCTTCCACTGGTCCTGCTTGTAGCAGCCATCGGACTCGGCGTAGTAGAAGTGGTTGATCGGATTGCCGTGGCGCGAGCGCCAGAACAGCTGCGGCGTTTCTTCCAGCATCACGTTCCAGACCGCGCGGCCCAGGCCTTCGCCCTGTGCATCGTCCAGCACGGCGAACTTGTCCAGGTACACGCCTTCGGCTTCGTCGGTGAGGATGACCGCCGTGCGGTAGTTCTCGCTGACGTAGGCGCGCAGCAGCTTCGTTTTTTCGAAATAGTCCGGCACCAGGGTCCGGCCGAAGCTGGATTCGATCAGGCCCTTCAGGCGCGGCAGGTCCAGTTCATCCCAGCCGGTGGCGCGCAGCACCTTTTCGCCCTTGCGCACCAGCGTGCCCGAGCCCTTGTGGGTGAACAGTTCCTTGGCCAGGTCGGCCGGGCGGGTGATCGACACCGACGATTCCAGCGGCAGGCGGTCCAGCAGATCCTTGATCTGCTCGATCTTCACCTTCATGCCGCCATGGATCCACGGCTGCGCGATCAGATGATCGTACTCGGTGGACAGGTTGATCGAATCGATCACGCTGCCCGCCTCGTCCAGCAGGCCGCCGGTGCCGGTGAGGAAGATGATCTTGTACGGCTGCAGTTCCTGCACCAGTTCGTTGGCGGCGAAATCAGCGTTCACGTTGAGGATCTGCCCGCCGGCGGTCTCGCCCAGGCTGGTGATGACCGGGATCGAACCGGCACGCAGGCTGGCCTCGATGGGCGCCAGATTCACCTTCTTCACTTCGCCCACCAGACCGTAGGTGTCCAGGTCCAGGTACTCAGCCTCGAACACGCCGCCGGTGATGGAGGTCGCGCGCGCGCCGTTCTGCTGCAGGGCCTCGACCAGGCGCAGGTTGGACTGCTGGAATACCCGGCGCACGATGGCCAGTGCTTGCGGCGAGGTCACCCGCAGGCCGTTGACGGTCTGTTTCTCGATGCCGGCGGCCGACAGTTCGGCATCCAGCTGTGGGCCGGCACCGTGCAGCACGATGGGCGTCAGGCCGACTTCCTGCAGGAACGACAGCGAGGAGGTCAGCGCTTCAAGATCGTCGCGCAGCACCGCGCCGCCGACCTTGACCACGGCGAAGCGCTTGGCATCCAGCTGCGAAAAGCGCTTGAGGTACTGGCTGATCTCCTTCGCGCTGGCCATGCTGGAAAGCAGGCGCACGATGGTCTGGCGGGTCTGGCGGTGGGGCTGGAGGGCAGGAGACATTTCGGTTTCGTCAAAAAGGGAAGAATCAGGCGCCGGCGGCGATGATGCGGTGCACGGCGTCGGTGTAGCGCTGCAGCTGGTCCAGGGTCACGAACTCATCGGCGGTATGGGCCTGGGCGATATCGCCCGGGCCGAACACCAGCGTGGTGTAACCGGCGGCGGAGAACAGCGAGGCCTCGGTCCAGAAATCCACCGCGTTGCCGATCGGCAGGTCCAGCGCGTCGGCCACATCGCGCGCCAGCAGACGGCGGTTCTCGGCGTCGGCGATGTCGCCGGCCGGCAGGCTGGGGCCACGGAAGGTTTCGGTGAATACCGCTGCTTCCGGCTCGGCGAAACCGGCAAACGTCGCCAGCAGCGCGTCGATGTCCATCGACGGCAGCGGGCGGAAGCCGAAGCGCACTTCGGCCGCAGGCGCGATCATGTTGGCCTTGATGCCGCCTTCGACGCGACCGATGTTGAAGCGCAGGCCGGTGAGGCCGCCGAAGCGCGTCGAGGCCAGCGACTCCACATGGTCCAGCGCGCGGTTGCCCCAGCGCATGGCCTGGTGCAGCGCGCTGGCGGCCGCATCCTGCTTGCCCGAGGCATGGCCGGCACGACCGGCGAACTGCATCAGCACCGAGCTGATGCCACGATGCGCCAGCACGGCTTCGCTCATGGTCGGTTCGGCCACCAGCACCGCCTCGTACGGCAGGCCACGGGCCAGGAACGCGGCGATGCAGCGCGGGTCATTGGCCTCCTCGTCGCTGGAGAACAGGAACGCGGCGTCGCCATCACTGGCATTGGCCGCGACCACCAGCGCAGCGGCCGCGCCCTTGATGTCACACACGCCCAGGCCGACCACGCGGTCGTCCAGGCGGCGCATCACGTGCGGGTCGGCACTCCAGTGCGGCGAATCCGGCACGGTGTCCAGATGCACGTTGAACAGGTACTTCGGCGTACCACGCACGGCGTACAGGCTGACCGCACCGGCGCCGTGGTCGATCACTTCGACGTTGAACCCGGGCAGGTTCGCGCGCAGGTAATCGAAGATGCCGCCAGTGGTGATCGCACGCGGCGGGTTGCGGGTGTCGAAAGACACCAGGGCCTGGAGGTGCTGCAGGGTGGAAGCAAGCAGGTCGGTCATGGGGTCAACTGGGTGTTCAAACGGCCGAGGCCGGGGCGTAAGGGTTCAGGTGTACGATTTCCATCAGCAGCTCCGGTCGTGCCGGTGCGCTGAAGCCGAAGCCGGCGTACAGCCCATGTGCATCGCTGGTGGCCAGCATGAAGCGGCGCAGGCCCTGCAGCTGCGGGTGCGCCATGATGGCTTGCACCAGCTGCTTGCTGTAGCCCTGGCCGCGGTGCTGCGGCAACACGAACACATCGGCCAGATAGGCAAACGTGGCACCGTCGGTGATGACGCGCGCGAACGCCACCTGGCCGAACGCCTCCAGGTAAGCTCCAAAACACAACGAACCGCTGATCGCCCGTTCCACCACGTCGCGCCCGATGCCCGGGCTCCAATACGCCTGGGTGGACAGGAAATGATGGATCAGGGCAACGTCCAGGTCCTGCGGATCGGTGCTGATACGTAACGCGCTCATCGTTTCATCCGTTTGCCATGTGCCTTGGCCCGCACGGGGCCAGGGCAATGCGGTCTCAGCGGTTCACCTGCGCATACAGCGTCGAGCTCATGCCGAACAGCTTGATGAAGCCTTCGGCTTCTTCCACGCCCCAGTCGGCCGACTGCGCGTAGGTGGCGCCCTTGGTGTTGAGCAGGTGCGGCGACTTCACCGCCACCGCGTCAACACGGCCGCCACGTGTTTCCAGCACCACTTCGCCGTTCACCTTGGCCTGCGAGGACTTCAGGAACGCTTCGATGTCGGTCTTCAACGGGTCGTGGTAGAAGCCTTCGTACACCAGCTCCACCCACTTGCGCGCCACGTCCGGCTTGAAGCGGTTCTGCTGCTTGGTCAGCACCGCATCTTCCAGCGCGCGGTGCGCGGCCAGCAGCGAAACCAGGCCCGGGGCTTCGAACACGATGCGGCCCTTCAGGCCGATGACGGTGTCACCGGTGTAAACGCCGCGGCCGACGCCGTACGGGGCGAACAGCTTGTTCAGCTGGGCCAGGATCTGGTCGCCCGGCAGGGCCTTGCCGTTCAGTTCGACGGCTTCGCCTTCCACGAACTTCAGGGTGACCGTCAGCGCCTGTTCCGGCCACTCGCTGCGCGGCGAGCACCAGCCGCGAGCGCCTTCGCCCGGTGCTTCCCAACGGTCGATCTCGCCGCCGGACATCGTCACGCCCAGCAGGTTTTCGTTGATGGTGTAAGCCTGCTGCTTGGCGCGCACGCCGAAGCCGCGCTCTTCCAGGTACTTCTGCTCGTAGGCGCGGGTCTGGGTGTGTTCCTTCTGGATCTCGCGGATCGGCGCGATGATCTGGTAATCACCCAGGGCCTTCACGGCCAGGTCGAAGCGGACCTGGTCGTTGCCCATGCCAGTGCAGCCGTGGGCGATGATGTGGGTGCCCAGTTCGGCGGCACGCTTCAGCGCGGCATCGACGATGAGGTAACGGTCCGAGACCAGCAGCGGGTACTGGCCCTGGTAGCCTTCGCCGGCCCACACGAACGGCTTGACGAAGCCTTCCCAGATGGCCGGGCCACCGTTGACGGTGACGTGGCTGGTGACGCCCAGCTCGGCGGCACGCTTTTCGATGAAATCGCGCTCTTCATCATCCACGCCGCCGGTATCGGCGAACACGGTGTGCACGTTGTAGCCGCGCTCCTGCAGGTAAGGCACGCAGAAGCTGGTATCCAGGCCGCCGGAGAAGGCGAGAACGACGTCTTTGTTGCTCATGGGGATCAGGTCCACTTGGGGGATGGGAATTCGGTAGAGCCGACCGTTGGTCGGCTGGAATGGTGGATGCGCCGCTGCGGGAACAGCCGACCAACGGTCGGCTCTACCCTCGTGTTTGACTCAACGCCCGGCAACGGCGGCCATGATCGCCTTCTGCACGTGCAGTCGGTTCTCGGCTTCGTTGATGGCGATGCACTGCGGCGAATCCATCACCGCGTCGGTGGCCTTGACGTTGCGGCGCAGCGGCAGGCAGTGGCTGAACACACCGTTGTTGGTCAGCGCCATCTTGCGTTCGTCGACGATGAAGTGCTTGAACTGGTCGCGGATCGGCTTTTCCGGTTCCCAGTTGCCGAAGAACGGCAGCGCGCCCCAGCTCTTGGCATAGACCACGTCGGCGCCGGCGTAGGCGCTGTCGACATCATGGCTGATCTTCAGCGAACCACCGCTCTCGGCCACGTTCTGCTCGGCCCAGCCCATGTAGCGCTCGTCGAGGATGTAATCGGCGGTCGGGCACAGCAGGGTCACGTCCATGCCCATGCGGGTGGCGATGTCAGTGCCGAGTTGGCCACGGCGGTGTTCAGCGGCTTGGGGTGGTAGGTCCAGGTCAGCACGTACTTCTTGCCGCGCAGGTCCTGGGTACCGAAGTGCTCCTGCAGGGCCATCACGTGGGCCAGTTCCTGGCACGGGTGGGTGATGGTCTCCATGTTGATGACCGGCACCGGCGAATACCTGGCAAAGCTGTTGAGGACGATGTCCTGGCGGTCGTAGGCCCAGTCCTGGAACTTGGGAAACGCACGCACGGCGATGATGTCGCAGTAGCGGCCCAGCACCTTGGCCACTTCGGCGATGTGCTCTTCCGTATCACCGTCCATCACCGTGCCGAGGTTGAACTCGATCGGCCACGCATCCTTGCCCGGCTGCAGCACCACCGCGTGGGCGCCGAGCTGGAACGCGCCCAGCTCGAAACTGGTGCGGGTGCGCATGGACGGGTTGAAGAACACCAGCGCGATCGACTTGCCCTTGAGCTGGTCGCCGAGCTTGTTGCGCTTGAACAGCGCGGCCTGGGTCAGCAGCGTATCCAGATCGCTGCGGCTCCAGTCCTGGGTGTTCAGGAAATGCTTGGGGGACATCATCTTTCCTTGCGTGGCGGCGCCGGCGGTACGGCGCGGTGGAAGGGAAAACAGGGTGGAACGAAAAAGTTGCAGATGAAGCTTTTGGATCGCGGAAACGAAAAAACCCAGCCGGGGGGCTGGGTTTTCATCGGACGAACAGCAGAAAGCTCCGGTTACCCAGCGAGGATGTGGGGTTCCGGTCGACGGGCACGCGACGTCATGCCAGTGGCCTGGCGGGCGGCGCTGCTGTCGTGCTGGAAGTCAGTGAGCTTCATGGTCGATCATCTTTGCATGGGTGCGGGGTCGGCGCAAGACCCAGCGACCAGACAGGTCAGGGGCTACCGGCGGAAGCCTGTTCCTGGCCCACCCAGGGGGTGATCGAAACCCGTATCTTCAGGCGGTTGCCAGGGTCTTCGGGCAGCCGCGAGCGGTACTTGGTGCCCTTGTACACATAGTCCACGTCGTAGGCGATGGGCCGGCGGAATTCGCGCCCGACCGGCACGATCCTGCAGTCGCGGGTCAGCATGGGGCCGTTGTTGGCCGGGGCCGGAGTCGGGTTCTCGGCGGCCACCTCCTGGGCGGCCTCCTCATCGCCGCGCTTGAACATCGAGCGGACCGAGTCCCAGAAGCGGCCGATCCGGCCCTTGTCCTCCACCGGCTCTTCGCCGGTCACATTGACCGGGGCCAGGGTGCGGGTGGAGACAGGCTCACAGTGCTCTTCGGTGCGGGTCGCACGCAGGGTCTGGAACACCGGCTCGACATTCAGCACCTGGGCGTAGTCGAACTTCACGTTCTCCACGATCACCACCCGGTTGCGCGGCTCGGCCTCCTGGGCCTGGACCACGACCGGCGCCGCCGACAGGCAGGCCAGGGTCAGCAACACGGTGGATTTCATTGGCGATGGAAGGCAGGGCACAGCGATAGTGTAGGCAGTGACGACCGCAAGGGGCTGAACATTACCCGTCCGTGCTGCTCCTGCCCAGCCCACTCCCGCGCCCTGCCCCGCCCGGCAGCCGTGGGCGGGCGCCCCATTGGGGCCCGACACGTTCTAAAATCACAGGCTTGTCCCCCAGCCACAGCCCCATGACCCTGCGCCTGCACAACAACCTGACACGCCAGCTCGAACCGTTCACCCCGCTCGACCCGGCCTGTCCGACCCTGTATGTGTGCGGCCCGACGGTCTATAACTACGTGCACATCGGCAATGCCCGTGGCCCGGTGGTGTTCGGGGTGCTGGCCGACCTGCTGCGTCGCCGCTTCGGGGCCCTGCGCTACGCGCGCAACATCACCGACGTGGACGACAAGATCAACACCGCCGCGCGTGAGCAGGGCGTGCCGATCAGCACCATCACCGACAGGTTCGCCGCGGCCTACCGCGAGGACATGGCCGCGCTGGGCGTGGTGCCGCCGGACATCGAACCGGAGGTGACCGCGCACATGCCGCAGATCATCACGATGATCGAGCAGCTGATCGGCAACGGTCATGCCTACGCCGCCGAGGGCCACGTGCTGTTCGCGGTGGCCAGCTTCGACGGCTACGGCAAGCTCTCGCGCCGCGATCCGGAAGAAATGCTGGCCGGCGCCCGCGTCGAGGTGGCGCCATACAAGCGCGATGCCGGCGATTTCGTGCTGTGGAAGCCCTCCAGCGACGACCTTCCCGGCTGGGAATCGCCGTGGGGTCGCGGCCGCCCGGGCTGGCACATCGAGTGCTCGGCGATGGCCGCCGCGCACCTGGGCGAAACCATCGACATCCATGCCGGTGGCGTTGACCTGCAGTTCCCGCACCACGAAAACGAGATCGCGCAGAGCGAATGCGCCCATGGTGGCCGGATCTTCGCCCGCTTCTGGCTGCACAACGGCATGCTCAACTTCGGCGGAGCCAAAATGAGCAAGTCGCTGGGCAACATCGAGCGCGTGCACGACCTGGTGCGCCAGCATCCACCGGAAGCGCTGCGCCTGGCGCTGCTGTCGGCACACTACCGGCAGCCGCTGGACTGGTCCGATGCGCTGATCGAGCAATCCGCGCGCACGCTGGACCGCCTGTACGGCACCCTGCGCGACCTGGCCGACGTGACCGCGGCGGCAGACATCCCCACGAGCGTCGAGGCAACCCTGGACGACGACCTGAACACCCCGCAGGCGCTGGCCGAAGTGGCCCGCATTGCCGGTGAGGCACGCCGCGCCACCGACCCGGCCGAGCGCGCGCGCCTGAAGGGCGAACTGCTTGGTGCCGGCCTGGCGCTGGGCCTGCTGCAGGCCGATCCGGCGCAATGGTTCGGCACTGCCACCAGCGAAGGCGACGACGATGCCCGCATCCAGGCGCTCATCGATGAACGTGCCGCCGCCAAACAGGCCCGCGACTTCGCCCGCTCCGATGCCATCCGCGACCAGCTGGCTGCGGAAGGCATCGTGCTGGAAGACACCCCGCAGGGCGTTCGCTGGGTGCGCAAGCGCGCCTGACCCGCCCTGCCCCGTGGCCGGTGCGCCCGGCCACGCCCCCACTGTAGAGACCGTTGTGACCGACTCCCCGTTCCCGCTTGAACCCACTGCCGCCGAGGCCCAGGCCGCCATCGCCGAGGAGTTCGCCTTCTTCGGAGACTGGTCCGAGCGTTACCAGTACCTGATCGACCTGGGCCGCAAGCTGCCCACGTTCCCGGACGAGTGGAAGACCGAGGAACACCGCCTGCTGGGGTGCCAATCGATGGTATGGATCGTGCCCGAGGGCAACACGCAGTCGCTGCGCTTCCACGCCATCAGTGATTCGGCCATTGTCTCCGGCCTGATCTTCCTGGCCCTGCGCGTCTACTCCGGGCGTTCGGCGCAGGAGATCCTGGACACCGAACCGAGCTACATCCAGGACATCGGCCTGGCCCGCCACCTGTCGCCCACCCGCAGCAACGGCGTGGCAGCGATGCTGGCCTTCATCCGCGAGACCGCGCAGGCCCAGCTGCAGCGCGAGCAGCCGTGACCGCCGCCGAGGACGAAGGCGCGCTGGCCCTGCTACGCCGGCCGGGCTTTGCCAAGCTGCTGGCGTACCGCATCTTCGCGATGCTGTCCTACCAGGTGGTGGCCGTCACCGTCGGCTGGCACATCTACGAAGTCACCCGCAATCCGTTCTCGCTGGGCCTGGTCGGCCTGGCCGAGGTACTGCCGTTCTTCTGCGTGGCGCCGTTTGCCGGCTATCTGGTGGACCACCTGCCGCGGCGTCGGCTGGGCATGGTCGCCTGCGCCGGCCTGGTCGCCACCGCCGTGGTGCTGACCGGCGTGGCCACCGGCTGGCTGCCGTTCCAGGGTGTATGGCCGATCTATGCGGCCATCGCGCTGACCGGCATGGTCCGCGCCTTCCTGTCGCCGATCTACAACGCGCTGTTCGCGCGCGTACTGGCCCGCGATCAGTTCGCGCGCGGTGCCGGACTCGGCGCGGTGGTGTTCCAGGCCGGCATGGTCGCCGGCCCGGCGCTGGGCGGCATCCTGGTCGGCTGGGGCGGCAAGGGCCTGTCCTATGCGGTGGCGACCGCGTTCGCGCTGGTGGCGATGGCCTGCCTGGCCACGCTGAAGGTGAGCGAGCCGGTACACGACGGCCCAGCCGCACCGATCTTCAAGAGCATCGCCGAGGGCGCGCGCTTCGTGGTCGGCAACCGCATCATGGTCGGTGCAATGGCGCTGGATATGTTCTCGGTATTGCTGGGCGGCGTGGTGGCGATGCTGCCGGCCTTTCTGCAGGAGATCCTGCACCACGGCCCGGAGGGCCTGGGCATCCTGCGCGCGATGCCGGCGCTGGGCTCGGTCTGCGTGGGCCTGTGGCTGGCGCGCCACCCGCTGCACCGCAATGCCGGCCGCGTGCTGCTGTTCGCGGTGGCCGGGTTCGGCCTGTGCGTGATCGGCTTCGGGCTGTCGCAGCACTTCTGGCTGTCGGCGCTGATCCTGCTGTTCTACGGGGCGTTCGACGGCGTGTCGGTGGTGATCCGCTCGACCATCCTGCAGCTGGCCACGCCGGAGGAAATGCGCGGGCGGGTGTCGTCGATCAACGGCATCTTCATCAGTTCGTCGAACGAGCTGGGCGCGTTCTATGCCGGCACCATGGCCCGGCTGCTCGGCCTGGTGCCGGCCGTGGTGCTGGGCGGGTGCGCCGTGCTGGGCGTGGCCGGCATCACCGCGTGGAAGAACCCGACCCTGCGGAAATTGAATCTGCGCGACCTGCAGTGAGGCTGCGAACAGCGGATTCGGCGGCGCCGGGCGTTTGCCTGGGGCCGTTGCTCTCCCTCGATGATTGGGCTTGTCATTTTCTTTTCGCGAAAAGAAAGTAACCAAAGAAACGCTCCGCCATCCGCGAGCCGGCGCTGCGTGCCGGTGCTCTGTACTCCTCGGTGAATCAGGGGATGGCGCCGAACTCGCTGCGCTCAAACAGCGGCGCCTCTTCGCCCCTGATTCGCCTGCGGTGCTCGGCTCGCTACAAGGCGCACCCAACAGCCGCGAGCGCACGCACGACCGCTCCTGGTAGAGCCAAGCCATGCTTGGCTGCTTTTGCTTTTGCTCTTCCTTGCCCTCCGGCTTCGGCCCGAGCCGAGCATGGGCTCGGCTCTACAGCGGCCGCGCGCGCAGGAAAGCATCGAGAGCCTGCAGGTGGGTCCGGGCAGGACCGTCCTCGGCATGGATGCCGCGGCCGAGCTTACAGGGATGTACTTGCAGCGTGTCCTGCCCGGCCCCACCCGCGGGCTCATCCCGATAACCGGAAGGCGCTGCTCTTCGCAGCCAACCCGAACCCAACAAAAAAACCCGGCCGAAGCCGGGTTTTTCGCATGACCAGACAACGATCAGGAATCAGTCGCCCTGCTGCTTCTGCAGGTGCTCCCAACGCTCCTGGGCGTCGATGGTGCGCTCGGCGGTCAGGCGCGCTTCAAGGCGCTCCAGGCCGATTTCCTCACCCGTGTCGACGCAGTAACCGTAGTCACCGGCTTCCAGGCGCTTGAGGGTGCTGTCGATCTTGCCGATCAGCTTGCGGTAACGGTCGCGGGTACGCAGTTCCAGCGAGTTCTCGGTTTCGCGGGTCGCGCGCTCGGCTTCGTCGCCGATGTCACGCACTTCCTCACGCAGGTTTTCGATGGTCTGCTTGGATTCTTCCACCAGGTCAGCGCGCCAGTTCTGCAGGCGCTGGCGGAAGTACTCCTGCTGCAGCGGGCTCATGTACTCCTCTTCCGAGCCGGGCTTGTAGCCGGCCGGCAGGATCGGGCGGCCGGTGGCCTCGTCGGTCTTGTATTCGACGACCTTGTACTTGCTGCGCGGGGCCGGCGCCGCCGAACGGGCGGTCACAGCCACGGCGACCTTGCCCACAGGGCGCGAGACGGTCTTCGGAGCGGGATCTGTTTTCACAGCAGATTTCACGGCGGTCTTGGCAGGCGATTTCGAAACGGGCACGGGATTCTTGGATTGCGGGGCGGTCGATGCTGCAGGGGTGGCGGCCGGGGCCGGCCTGGGGGCCGGTTGGGCTGCTGCCACTGCCGCGGTCTTGGCCGGGACAGACTTGGCCGGAGCTGCCTTGGCGGCGGGCTTCGGTGCGGTTTTCACTACCGGGGCCGGGGCCGGCTTGGCAGCCGGCTTGGCGACATTCTTGGTGGCTTTCTTTACAGCGGCAGGCGTGACGGCAGGTTCAGCGGCAGCCCCCTTCTTCGCCGCCGGCTTGGCGACCGGCTTGGGTGCTGCCTTTTTGACCACCGGCTTCGGCGCAGGCTTGGCCGCGGCCTTCTTCGGCGCCGGCTTGGCAACAGGCTTCTTGGCCGGTGCCGCCTTGCTGGCAGCCTTGTTCACCACCGGCGCCTTCTTGCTGGCTGCCGCTGGCTTGGCCTTGGCCGCCGCAGCGGCCTTCTTCGCCGCTGGCTTGCTGGCCTTGGCCGGCGATCTGGTTGCGGTGGCCTTCCTGGCCGCCGGTTGTGAGGATGCTGCCTTGGTGGCCGCCTTGCCGGCCGGCTTCTTGGCAACAGGCTTGGCCGCCAACTTCTTCACAACAGGCTTGGCGGTTTTCTTGGCGGCCTCGACGGCCTTCTTTGCAGTTTTTTTAGCAGCCACGAAACGCTCTTCCTTGGATTCCCCGGGGCCCGGGAAAGCGGGCCTTTATAGCCTACCCGACCGGCAGCAGCAACCTCGGGGCCCTGCTCCATTCAGTCCTGGAGCCTGCGGTCCAAAGCGGCGGTCCGACGAACATGGACCGCCTTGCGCGGTGCGGAACCTGGCCGGCACCCCACGGTGCCGGTACCGGTCGCAGGCCATGGGCGACATGCGACCAACAGCCCATCCTGCACAAATGCGGCCTTCATGCCAACTGGCATAAGATGACTGGGTGATCTCGCGCCTGCTCATCGCCCTGCTGCGCTTCTACAAGCGCTTCATCAGCCCCCTGCTGGGGCCGCGCTGCCGTTTCGTGCCGAGCTGTTCTGAATACGCGATGGAGGCCATCTCGCTGCATGGTCCGCTGCGTGGCAGCTGGCTGGCCACCCGCCGCCTCGGCCGCTGCCACCCGTTCCATCCCGGCGGCTTCGATCCGGTGCCCGATTCCCCCAACGCCCCCGCTTGCTCTTGCCGTTGCACAGGAAAACACTGACATGTCCTCCACCCTCATCACCAATGCCCGCCTGGTCAACGAAGGCCGCACCTTCGACGGCGACCTGCGCATCGAGAACGGCCGCATCGCGCAGATCGGCAGTGGCCTGGCCCCGCGCGACGGCGAAGAGGTCGTGGACGCGGCCGGGCGCTGGCTGCTGCCCGGCATGATCGATGACCAGGTGCACTTCCGCGAACCGGGCCTGACCCACAAAGGCGACATCGCCAGTGAATCGGCGGCCGCAGTGGCCGGTGGCCTGACCAGTTTCATGGACATGCCCAACACCAACCCACCGACCCTGGATTCAACCATCCTGGAAGCCAAGTACGAACTGGCCAAGGGCCGCGCCTGGGCCAACTACGGCTTCTACCACGGCGCCAGCAATGACAATCTGGAAGCGATCCGTGCGCTGGACCCCAGGAAGGCACCGGGTGTGAAGGTGTTCATGGGCGCCTCCACCGGCAACATGCTGGTGGACAACCCGGAGACGCTGGACGCCATCTTCCGCGAATGCCCGACGCCGATCATCACGCACTGCGAAGACACGCCGATGATCGATGCCAACCTCAAGGCATTCCAGGAAAAGTATGGCGACGCGCTGACCCCGGACATGCACCCGGACATCCGCTCGCGCGAGGCCTGCATCAAGTCCACCCGCCTTGCGATGTCGCTGGCACGCAGGCACGGCACCCGCCTGCACGTGCTGCACATCTCCACCGCCGATGAACTGGCGCTGTTCGAGAAGGGCCCGCTGATCCGCGCCGATGGCAGCCGCAAGCAGATCACCGCTGAAACCTGCGTGCACTTCCTGCACTTCGCGCGCCCGGATTATGCGACCAAGGGCAACCTGATCAAGTGCAACCCGGCGATCAAGGAAGTCTCCGACCGCGAAGCGATCACCGCCGCGCTGGCCGATGACGTGCTGGACGTGCTGGCTACCGACCACGCCCCGCACACCTGGGAAGAGAAGCAGAAGCCCTACGCTCAGGCGCCGTCCGGCCTGCCGCTGGTGCAGTACGCACTGGTGGCCGCGCTGGAACGCGTGCACGAAGGAAAGCTGACCCGCGAGCAGGTCGTGCAGAAGTTCGCCCATGCCCCGGCACAGCTGTTCGACGTGGAAGAACGCGGCTTCCTGCGCGAAGGTTACTTCGCCGACCTGGTGCTGGTGGAAGACGTGCCGTTCACCGTCAAGCGCGAGGACGTGCTGTCCAAGTGCGGCTGGTCGCCGTTCGAAGGCACCACGTTCCGCTCGCGTGTGGCCTCCACCTGGGTCAACGGGCAGCGGGTGTGGGATGGCAGCAAGCTGGTGGGCGAACCCGCCGGCCAGCGCATGACCTACGACCGCTGATGCGCGCGGCTCTCCTGACCGGGGCGCTGCTGGTGGCGCCCCTGCTCTGTACACCGTCGGCTCACGCGCAGGATGCCATCGGCAGCCTGGTCGACAGCCGCGTGGTGTTTCCAGCCAGCGCCTCGCAGGGCGCGTTGGTGATCGGCAAGGTGCCTGCCGGCAGCCGCGTGCAGTACGCCGGCCGCCAGCTGCGGGTGAGCAGCTACGGCAGCGTGGTGTTCGGCATCGGCCGCGACGAAAAGGGCCCGCTGCAGGTACAGGTGCAGCGACCCGAGGGCGGCAGCGAAACGGCCACCATCCGCGTGACCCCGCGCGATTGGCCGACCGAGCGCGTCAATGGCGTGCCGCCGAAGACGGTCAATCCACCGCCGGCGATTGCCGAGCGGATCAAGCGCGAACAGGCGCAGGTGACCGCCGCGCGTGCCCGCGATGACGACCGCACTGATTTCACCCAGACCTTCATCTGGCCGGTGCAGGGCCGCATCAGCGGCCGCTTCGGCAATGCACGCGTGTACAACGGCCAGCCCGGCGCCGGTCATTCCGGCATGGACATCGCTGTGCCCACCGGCACCCCGGTGAAAGCGCCCGCCGCCGGTGTGGTGACTTTCGTCGGCCCGGACCTGTACCTGACCGGCGGCACGCTGCTGATCGACCACGGTTACGGCGTCAGCTCGAATTTCCTGCACCTGTCGCGCATCGACGTGAAGGTGGGTGACCGGGTCACCCAGGGCCAGGTCATCGCCGCCGTCGGCGCGACCGGCCGCGCCACCGGCCCCCACCTGCACTGGGGCATGAACTGGTTCGATACCCGCATCGACCCGTTGCTGGTGCTGGAACGGTAGATCGCCCGGCGGCAGCGGCTGCAAAGACCCCTCCTTCCTTCGGCCGGCTGAACACGATCACGCCGCGCCGCACAGGTGAGCGATTCCTGGAGGCGCCTCCAGCCCTTCCAGCGGGACACTGCCTCCCGCGTTGAACGCCAAGGCGGCCTCGCCGTGGCGGCGCCCTCCCTCTGCGGCCCCGTACAGCCCGGTTCCCCGCCGCGCAGCCGCCCTGCCGTGCCCGGAATACGCGCGGCCGTTGCATCCGGCATGTGCCCGCGACCGACGCCCCCCTTGTCGGCCCGGTGCCGGACGCCCTTCGCAGGCGTAGAGGCGAGGCGGAACGCATGCCCCTCTCATCCATGGACCCCCGACATGATTGGTGTTTTGAACCCCGCGGCGATGCGTGCTGCAACGGCGCTCCTCACCCGCGCTCCGAAAGCCCTCACGGCGAACAAGGCACCTGCCCAGGTGACCAATCGATCCCTACCGGACCTGCCTCGCCCCCTCCCTTCTGTGCTCTCCCAGCGGCATGGCACGCCAGGGTTCGGCAGGCAGGACACGATGACCAGGATCAACAACCGCACCGGTCTGGCGGCCACATCGGCCCCACGCACCGGTCCTGCATGCAACGCCGAGCCCCTCCTTCACGACGCCGCGCCCGCATCGCCCGCAGCGGAGCTGTTGCACACGGCACGCGCACTCTACGCTGAAGTCGTCCTGGCCTACGAGGCCGGCAAGAAATCAGGAAACAAGTCCGCTGGAACAGCGGATGAGGCACGCCGTTACGATGCCCTGCAGCAGCTTGCCAACATGCAGGCGCAGGCCCGCGAACAGGGACCTTCGATGTGGGTGTATCTCTCGGAAGCGATCCCTGCCGGAAACTGCGATGAACTGGCAAAATCGGTCGTCGTGCGCGCACTTCAGCAGGGAGTGGACAGTGGACTGCTGTACCTCGGAGACAGGCGCGGTGAGCAGACAGTGTTCGATCACGTCGCAGCGCTTGTCGCCCCGGACCACGTCACGCTCGAACAGCTGCCGGCAACGCTGACGTTCGACGAATCCGCGTGGCAGAACGTCTTGATCGTGGATCCCTGGGCGGAACTGGTATGCGCGCCTTCGGAGTACATTACCCGGTACGCGGACACGATGGACGCATGGGATGCCCAGGGAATGCAGCTGATGAACCTGCGCGGCGACCTTGTACGCCCCACCGATCCTTCCGTGAACATCGGCAACCATGAGAAGACCTTCGACCGAGCGGGAACCGCAGAACTCAAGGCTGCCGTGAAGGATCACCGGAACGGCTGGCGATCCCGCTTCATCGAGAAACAGTGGAAAATCGGCAGCTGACAGCCGCCGATACCCTGGCCGGCAGGCTCAGCCGCGCGCGGCCCACCACGCGCGCAGCAGGGTCCGCACCGGCGTCGCTTCAATCGGTTTGCCCGCGGCCTGCGCGGCCACGCGGGCACGGGCAAGGCTGGACCAGACGCGACGCGCGCGCGGGCCGGGCACGCGGGTTGCCCAGCCCTTCAGCAGGTGCTGCGCCCAGCGCTGCGTGGCGCTGCTGGCATCCTCGTCCAGCAGGCTGCGCGGCACACCGGCCACGCCAGCATCCTGCAGGCGCTGGGCCAGCGTCTGCAGCTGCACCGCCCGGCCCCCGCCCTTGCGCGGCGCGTCGTTGAACAGCACCGCTTCCACCGCCGCCACCGCCTCGGCGTAGTTGGCCAGCGCGCGCTCGGCGCTGGCGGCATCCGGTGCCACTGTGCGTGCCTCGATCAGGTCCGGCAGGGTTTCGGCCAGCTGCGCCCACGGCGCACGCATCGGTTCCAGCAGGCGGCCCAGCGGATGGCGCGAACGCTGCCCGGCCCAGCTGCGCAGTTCCTCGCCCCACCACGCCAGCTTGGCGTCGGCCGGCAGCGGGTCGCCGCTGGTGTTGAGCATGTCGTCGAATTCCTGCAGCAGCGCGAACCACGCCACGGCAAGCTCGCGTTGCGATTCGGCCACGAACGGGGCGGCCACCGACCATTCCGGCCAGCGGCGGCGCCACTTGTCGAGGAAACTATCCAGCGCGGTACTGCTCACTGCGTCATTCCTTACGGCTGGGCCGGGGCTGCCGGCCGGGTCGGCCAGAGGCTGGCCAGTTGCAGAAGTTCGGCGTTTTCCACCAGCACGTCGGCCTGCCAGGCCAGCGGATCATCGCTGTGCAGGCGGTAGCCCCATAGCGCCGCCACCGACGGCATGGCGGCAGCACGTGCGGCGATGATGTCGCGCTCGTCGTCACCCACATACACGCAGTCTTCGGCGGCCACGCCAATGGCCTGCGCGGCGTGCAGCAACGGCAGCGGATGCGGCTTGCGCTCGGCCAGGGTGTCACCGCCCACCAGCACCGCGCAGCGCTGCTGCCAGCCCTGCTGCGGCAGGATCAGGCGCGCCAGGTACTCCGGCTTGTTGGTGACGATGCCCCACACGGTGCCGGCGGCGTCCAGCGCGCAGAGCATCCCGGCCACGCCGTCGAACAGCACCGCGTGCTGGCCGATCAGCGCTTCATAGCGCTGCAGGAATTCGGGAATCAGCGCGTCGCGCGCGGCAGCGTCCAGATCCGGGAAGGCGCACGTCAACATCGCACGCGAGCCTTTGGACACCACCGGGCGCAGCTGCGCCGGGTCGATAGGTGCGCGGCCGCGCTCGGCCAGCATGCCATTGCAGGTGGCGACGAAATCCGGCGCACTGTCCAGCAGGGTACCGTCCAGGTCGAACAGCACGGCCCGCGGAAAGCAGGCCGTGGTCATGCCGGCTTGACCGCGTAGGCCAGGTAGTTGATGTCGGTACGGCTGCTCAGGCGGGCGTAGTTGCGCCAGGGCTCGTAAGCCATGCCGCTCACGTCCACCAGCTGCACGCCGGCCTCGCGCAGCCAGCGCGCCAGCTCGGCCGGCTTGATGAATTCCTGGTAGTGGTGGGTGCCCTTGGGCAGCAGCCGGGCCACGTATTCGGCGCCGACAATCGCCACCGCGAACGCCGCGGCGGTGCGGTTGATGGTCGACAGGAACAGATGGCCTCCGGGCTTCAGCAGGCGCTTGCAGGCCTCGATGATCGCGCCCGGATCGGGCACGTGCTCGAGCATTTCCATGCAGGTGACCACATCGAAGCTGCCCGGCTGTTCGGCGGCCAGATCCTCGGCGGCCTGCACGCGGTAGTCGACCTTGGCGCCGCTTTCCAGCGCATGCAGGCGCGCGACCTTGACCAGTTCCGGGGCAAGATCAATCGCGGTGACGTCGGCGCCGGCCTGGGCCAGGGCTTCGCTCAGCAGGCCGCCACCGCAGCCGATGTCGAGCACGCGCGCACCGCGCAGCAGCACGCGGTCGGCCACGTACTTCAGGCGCACCGGGTTGAGGGCATGCAGCGGCTTCTGCGGGCCGTCAGCGTCCCACCAGCGGTTGGCCAGCGCGGCGAACTTGTCCAGTTCGGCCTGATCGAAATTGGAGGAAGCGTGGGGGGCAGTCATGGTGGTGTCCTTGCAGCGCGGAGGGTCAGGCGCGGATGTGACGGATGCGCTCGCGCCACTGGCGCGCGTTGGCGATGATGCCCGGCAGGTCCATGCCGACCAGCTCGCGCTGGACCAGCTTCGGCTTGCCGGCAATCCAGACATCGCTGACCTGCTGGCGACCGCTGGCATACACCAGCTGCGACAGCACGTTGTGCAGCGGCTGGGTTTCCAGCGCCGACAGATCAACGCAGACCAGGTCGGCCTGCTTGCCGACTTCGATAGAACCGATGCGGTCACCGAAGCCCAGCGCGCGGGCGCCGCCCAGGGTTGAGGCACGCAGCGTGGTGGCTGCATCCAGCGCGGTGGCGTCGTCGGCCACCGCCTTGGCCAGGATCGCCGCGGTGCGGTTCTCGCTGAACATGTCCAGATCGTTGTTGCTGGCGCAGCCATCGGTGCCGATGGCCAGGTTCACCCCGGCACGCTGCAGGGCGCAGGCCGGGCAGAAACCGGAGGCCAGCTTCAGATTCGATTCCGGGCAGTGCACCACGCTGACGCCACGCTCGGCGCACAGGTGGATTTCCGCATCGGTCAGCTGGGTCATGTGCACCGCGATCAGGCGGTCGTTGACCAGGCCGAGGCGATCCAGCCGCGCCAGCGGGCGCTGGCCGTGCAGCTTGATCGAATCGGTGATTTCCTGCGCGGCCGCCTGCCTTCATCACGTCCAGCGCGACCTGGGTGGCCAGCGGCTGCGAGGTG
>NZ_JBNNHG010000012.1:0-35360 GCF_050268705.1 Stenotrophomonas sp. NPDC077659
CTGCGCTTCGTTGTACAGGTGGTCGCGCAGCGGGCGGATCAGCAGGCGGTCGGTGAGGTTGCGCAGGCTGCGGGGGGTATCAGCAGAGCCGACCAGGAAGATCAGCTTGCGGGCCCGGCTGAGGGCCAGGCGGGCAACGGCGGCGTGGCCGTTGTGGAAGGGCTCGAAACGCCCGATGAAGACGAGATAGTCGAATTCCATGAGAATCCCTCATGTCGTTGTGGCAGCCGCGGGTCTGTCCCTTGGCTTGGTGCTGATGCTACGCCGATGGCTGTGGGGGTCAAGTGTGGGGGGTGCCGGCAGGGCTGCGCCCTGCACCTGCCGAGGCAACGTCAACTTCAGAGGCCGGCTAGCCGTGGGTTGGCGGGGTGGGTCCGGTTGAGGGGGACGCCGTAAACCCGTCCATGGGGGCTTGGTCGCGGCATCCATGCCGCTCACACCCCCTCAACCGGACCCACCCCGCCTTCGACACTTTGCTGCGGTCTGTTGGAACGGCACGGGGTCAGATCCCTTTGTGCAGCAAAGGGCTCTGACCCCATTGCTAGGGGGCGGCCAGGTAGCGCTGCCAGAGGTGGTTCACCAGCTGCATCTGCGGGTCGTACTGGCGTTTGCGTTCAACGAATGCGTTCCACTGCGGGTACGCGCGCTGGAACTGGTCGCGCGTGGCGTGCGGGCGATAGGGCAGGTAGTAGCGGCCGCCACAGTCCACCGCCGCGTCGATCAATGCGCGGGTCCAGCGTGTGGACATCGTGTCGCCCCACGGGTGCCGTCGCTGCTTGTGGTACAGCACGAAGCAGAACACTTCTTCGTTCGCCCACTTCATCAACGCGGTCGTATCAGCAGGGGCGTGGCGGATCGAGACGTTCAGTGCGTCGACACGGTGGTGCTGCAGGATCGCGGCCATGCGCGTGGCGAAGGCCTGGAAGCTGCGCACGGGAATGAAGTATTCCTGCAGCAGGTAGGTCGACATCGCGCGCGTGCGTGGTTCCAGCGCGGCCACGTCCAGGCTCGCTTCCAGGTTGCGATGGATCACCCGCGGTTCGGCAATCTGCTGCTTCACCACCGAGCTCTCGCGCAGTTGCGGGCCGCCGGGCAGCTCGGTGACGGCCCAGATCATGTTCTGTTCGTGGGCATAGTTGGCACCCACCGGTATCAGGCGCCGGGTGTCGGTCAGCGCTGCAGTGCTGCGCAGCCAGGTCACGGTCACCGGTGCATCGAAACGCGGCGGAATGAGGTCGGCGTTGTGCATCAACGCATCGCTGCGCGACGCCACGTTCTCGCGGAACCATTGCGGGTAATCGGCCAGTGCCACACGCTCCATGTGCCGCGCCATGCGATCGTTGTCGGCCAGGTCCAGCTCGACTTCACTGACCACGCCGATCAGGCCATAGCCACCGATGACCGCGGCGAACAGCTCCGGGTGGTGCGTGCGCGAGGTCTCGACCACCTCGCCGGACCGCAGCACCACCTGCAGCGCACGCACGGTGGAGGCGATGCTGCCGCTGCCAACGTAGCGTCCATGGCAGTTCACCGACACCGAGCCGCCGACGGTGAAATTGCTGAAGCTCTGCATCACCTTCACCGACAGGTTGTGCGGGTCCAGCCATTCCTGCAGCGCGCGCCAGCGCATGCCGGCCTGCACGCGCACCGCCTTGCGCGCGACGTCCAGCCACAGCAGGCGGTGGCTCGGCGTCAGGTCCAGCTGCAGGGCGCCGGCCGCACTGGTCTGCCCGCCCATGCTGTAGCGGCCGCCAGCCACGCAGACCATGCCCCGGTGCTGCTGCAGGGCGGCCTGCAGGTCGGCCGTTTCGGCAACGGCCCGCACCCCGGCCACGTGGGTGGGTTCCAGCTGGCTGATGTCGTTGGCGGTGTCTGTGCCGCGCCGGGTACAGGCACTGGCGGCTACGGCGGCTCCACAGCCTGCGATGAACGCGCGACGGGTGGTCATGGCAATCCCTGCATGAGTGTCCTGGGCGCAGTGTGCACGGCCGGGGCGGGCGCGGCCAGCAGGCTTTCCGTGGGCGGGTTCTCAGGCTGTGAGAAGCCTTCGCGTCATACTGCATCCGTAGCGTCGGGTGGCATCTCAGGCACAGTCAGCGGGGGCAGGGTAGTGGCAGACAAGTACTGCGATCTGGTCATGAAGGGCGGCATCACCAGCGGCATCGTGTACCCCAATGCGGTACTGGCGCTGGCCCGCGATTACCGGTTCAAGAGCATCGGTGGCACCTCGGCCGGGGCGATTGCCGCGGCGGTGGCGGCTGCGGCAGCCTATGGCGACCGCCGCCAGCAGGCGGGCGAGCACCTGGCCGACGACACCGGCTATGGCGGCCTGTCGGCTGTGTCGGCGCAGCTGTCGCGGCGCGGCTTCATCTACAGCCTGTTCCAGCCGGCGCGCGGTGCGCGGGCGGCGTACCGGCTGCTGGTGGCGCTGACCGGTGGCTACGGCTGGCCGCGCAAGCTGCTGTGCCTGGCGGTGGCCGTGTTCGAGATCGCCCCGCTGGAAGTGCTGGTGTCGCTGGCGCTGCTGCTCGGCCTGGGCTGGTGGGGCGGCGGCTGGAGCGGCGTGGCGGCCACCCTGCTGCCGTCGCTGCTGTGCGCCTATGGCGCCGGCGTGGCCGGTGCCGCGCTGCGGGTGGCGAGGGTGGCACGGCGCAACCTGCTGGGCCTGTGCAGCGGCCTGGGCCGCGATGCGCGCAAGCCGGCGCTGACCGAATGGCTGCACGAGAGCCTGCAGCAGCTGTCCGGCAAGCCGCTGGACGCACCGCTCACCTTCGCTGACCTGCACGACGCGCCCCGTTATGCCGGCGAGCCGGAGAGCCCGCATGCGATCAGCCTGCAGATGATCACCACCTGCGTGTCGCACAACGAACCGCGCACGCTGCCGCTGGGTGGCGCGCAGTTCTGGTTCCTGCGCGAGGAGTTCGAGCAGCTGTTCCCGGCCAGCGTGGTGCAGTGGCTGGTCGACCATGCCGGTGCGCCGGTGGATGTGGAGGGCCGGCAGTACTACCACCTGCCGCAGGGCCCGCAGTTGCCGGTGCTGGTGGCCACCCGCATGAGCCTGAGCTTCCCGCTGCTGATCAGCGCGGTGCCGCTGCATGAACCCGCGCGCCGCGAGCGCCGCTGCGAGCCGTCGCCGGCCGCGGCCGATGCCGAACACAACGTGGCCGACAGCATGGAAGGACTGACCAGTGCCGGCCAGTCCTGCGGGCCGGTCATCACCGCGTTCCGCATCTGCTGGTTCTCCGATGGCGGCATCAGCAGCAACTTCCCCATCCACCTGTTCGACGCGGCGATGCCACGCTGGCCGACCTTCGCGATCAACCTGGTCTACCCGCAGCACGCCGAGGATGTCAGCCACGGCACCACCGGCCAGCAGGCGCTGGAGCGTGCGGTGGTGCTGCCTACCGAGAACCGCCATGGCTGGCAGCGGCATTACCAGTCCATCGCCACGCCGCTGGCCGCGGCCGAGCTGGGTCGCTTCCTGTTCGCGGTGGTGGCCACCATGCAGAACTGGCGCGACCTGCTGCAGGCGCGTGCACCGGGCTACCGCGACCGCATCGTGCATGTGAGCCTGCAGGGCGACGAAGGCGGCATGAACCTGGACATGCCGCAGGAGGTGCTGAGCCGCATCGCCGACAAGGGCAGCCTGGCCGGCGCACGCTTCTGCGCGTTCTCGTTCGAGAACCACTACTGGATCCGTTGGCGCAACCTCGCTTCGGCCTACCAGCGCTACACGCTGGAAGTGGCGCGCACCGACGACCCGGCGCAGCAGGTTCTGGCTTATCGTGCGACGTATTCCATCGTTGCCAGCGGCGACCCCGTGCCGCCGTCGTACAAGCTGGGCTCGGAGGACAAGCGTCGTGGGTCGCAGCAGCTGTGGGCGCAGATGGTGGAGCAGGGCCGCACCTGGGAAGACCTGGGCCCGGACCTGACCGACGGCGCACCACGTCCGCTGCCGCAGATGAAGGTCACGCCGATCTACTGACCGCGATGGATACAATCGCGGCCCCCCATTGCAAGGAACGCCCCATGTCCGCCCGTCGGCACCTGCTGGATCTGCTTGAACGCCTCGACGCCCGCGATCCGGAGCACCTGCCGGTGGTACCGCTGGCCGCGTACTTCGAAGGCAACGACTTCGAAGAGTGCATCGCACCGAACCAGTGGGGCTACGGCCGCCCGCCGATTGCCGAGCTGTACGCGCGCCTGGCAGGAATTGCAGAAAAGCCCGAAGTGGAAGGTGTCTACGTCGGCCTGCACCAGGACTGGGGCAGCGCACTGGAAGACGACGGTGAATGGCCTGCTGCGGAGAACGTGCACGTACTGACCCGCGCCGACGACGCAACCGTGGAGGGCTGGCTGCAGGGTCTGGAATGCGACGGCGTAGGCGAAGGCTGGCCGTACGGCCAACACATCGACGCCCCCGTGCCCTCGGAAGGCCACCGCGTACTGACCGTGTTCTGGGACTAAAACGTGCCAACCAAGGTTGGCACCTACCAGAGCGGTTATCGGGATGGGGTCAGAGCCCGTTGCGTCGCAACGGGATCCGACCCCGTGCCGACCAACGGTCGGCACCCACCAGAGCAGTAGAGCCACGCCACGCGTGGATGCATTCCAGTTTGAGCATTCATCCGGATGGGGTCAGATCCCGTTACGTCGCAACGGGATCTGACCCCGTGCCGTTCCGACAGATCGCAGGAAACTGTCGAAGGCGGGGTGGGTCCGGTTGCAGGGGCGTGAGCCGCATGGACGCGGCGACCGAGCTTACATGGACGTACTTGCAGCGACCCCTGCAACCGGACCCACCCCGCCATCCCACGGAATGTCCGCTGTTGCTGTTGCTTCGGCCGTTGCCGTTGCCTCGGCAGGTGCAGGGCGCAGCCCTGCAAAACCCCCTACCTCCCCGGCAACTGCGCGAACGCGCGCTGCATGCAATCCTCGCGCGGGCACACCCGGCACCCCGGGCCGATCGACACCGAATTCCCCGGGCTCTGTACATCCAGCCCCAGCGAATACACCAGCCGCTCGGCATGCTGCAGATCGCAGCCCAGCGCCACCGCAAACGTCTTGCGCGGCTGGCCATGCCCCACCGGCCCGCTGCTGACCTGCCGCGCCAGCCAGAAGTGGCGTCGCCCATCCGGCATGCGCGCGGTCTGGGTGAGGATGCGCCCCGGCTGGTTGAACGCCTCATAGACGATCCACAGCGGGCACGAACCGCCCACCTGCGAGAAGTGGAAATCGGTGGCCGAGTGCCGCTTGGACACATTGCCCGCACGGTCCACGCGGATGAAGAAGAACGGCAGCCCAGGCGCACTGCGCCGCGCCAGCGTACTCAGCCGATGGCACACCGCTTCGAAGCCCACGCCGAACTGGCGCGCCAGCAGCTCGATGTCATAACTGCTGGCCTCGGCCGCGCGCAGGAAGCGCATGTACGGCATCACCAAGGCGCCAGCGAAGTAGTTCGAAAGGCCCACCCGCGCCTGCGCGATACGCGCCTCATCGTGGAAGCCCGCGCGCGCGATAACCGCATCGATCTGCGGCAGGTAGCCGTGCAGGGCCAGTTCGGCGGCCATCTGGAAGGCCTGCTGGCCCGGCTCCAGGTAATCGGGCAGCCACAGCCGCCGCGCCCCGGCATCGAACTGGCGCTTCTCGCGCCCGGCCTGCAGCGCGGCCACTTCCACCAGCACGCCGTGGCGGTCGGCCAGCAGCTGGCGCAGGCGCGGCGCCACATGCCCCGGTGACAGCCCCCACTCGGCGAACAGGCGCTCGGCCAGCTCGTCCAGCTCGGGGATGTGGTTGTGCATGCGGTTGAAGAACTCGCGCACCTGGTCGCCGGCGGGCAGGGTGCTGCCGGCCGCAGGCTCGCCCAGCTGGAACTCCAGCGCGGCGGCATGCTCGCGCAGGGCCAGGTGGCGGCGGTGCAGGTCCAGCAGGGCGCGGCTGACCTGCGGCAGGTTGCCGGCCAGTGCCCGCAGTTCGGTGGCACTCACTTCCGCCAGGCCGAGGTCGCGCAGGGTCTCGCCCAGTGCCTCCTGCAGCGCGGCGGGCTCATCGTCGTCGAACAGGGCGGAAACATCGCCCAAGACCTCGCCCAGCTTCTTCTGCACGGCCGGCGTCAGCGGGCGCTTGTTGCGCTCGATCTGGTTCAGGTAGCTGGCCGACAGGCCCAGGGCGCGGGCCAGGTCCACCTGGCTGTAGCCGCGCTGCTCGCGCAGGCGCAGCAGGCGCAGGCCCAGCTGGCGTTGTGAAGGCTGGAAATTCACAGGATTAACATGAATCGTCTGGCGTGTTGGCCAGATTAAGCGGATTCAGGCCGGAAATCGAGGTGGGTGCTGTGAATAATGCCAAGCATCTTTCGAGCCAGTGGGATTGTCGTCATGACTGTTGCAGCGCCCCGTATCCGCATGCTGATCGATGGCCAGTTCATTGAATCGGCCACCTCCCACTGGCAGGACGTGATCAATCCGGCCACCCAGGACGTGCTGGCCCAGGTGCCGTTCGCCACCACCGTTGAAGTGGATGCCGCCGTCGCCGCCGCCAAGGAAGCCTTCAAGACCTGGCGCAAGACCCCGATCGGCACCCGCGCGCGCATCTTCCTGAAGTACCAGCAGCTGATCCGCGAGAACATGAGCGAGCTGGCCCACATCCTCACCGCCGAACAGGGCAAGACCCTGCCCGACGCCGAAGGCGATGTGTTCCGCGGCCTGGAAGTGGTCGAGCACGCTGCCGCCATCGGCAACCTGCAGCTGGGCGAGCTGGCCAACAACGTGGCCAACGGCGTGGACACCTACAGCATCATGCAGCCGCTGGGCGTGTGCGCCGGCATCACCCCGTTCAACTTCCCGGCGATGATCCCGCTGTGGATGTTCCCGATGGCCATCGCCACGGGCAACACCTTCATCCTCAAGCCGTCCGAGCAGGACCCGATGGTGACCATGCGCCTGGTCGAGCTGGCCCTGGAAGCCGGCATTCCGAAGGGCGTGCTGAACGTCGTCCACGGTGGCGAGGAAGTGGTCAACGCGATCTGCGATCACCCGGACATCAAGGCCGTGTCGTTCGTCGGTTCCACCCGCGTCGGCACCCACGTCTACAACCGCGCCTCGCTGGCCGGCAAGCGCGTGCAGTGCATGATGGGCGCCAAGAACCACGCCGTGGTGCTGCCGGACGCCAACAGGGAACAGACCCTCAACGCGATGGTCGGCGCCGCCTTCGGTGCGGCGGGCCAGCGCTGCATGGCCGCCTCCACCCTGGTGCTGGTGGGCGAGGCGCGCGGCTGGGTGCAGGACCTGGTCAGCAAGGCGCAGACCCTGAAGGTCAGCGGCGGTACCGTGGCCGGCACCGATGTCGGCCCGGTCATTTCCTGCAGCGCCCGTGAGCGCGTGGAAGGCCTGATCGCGTCGGGCGTGGAGCAGGGCGCCAAGCTGGTGCTCGACGGCCGCAACCCGCAGGTCGATGGCTTCGAGAAGGGCAACTTCGTCGGCCCGACCATCTTTGCCGGTGTCACCACCGACATGCGCATCTACCAGGAAGAAATCTTCGGACCGGTGCTGGTCATCCTCGAAGCGGAAACGCTGGAAGACGCCATCGGGATGGTCAACAGCAACCCCAACGGCAACGGCACCGCACTGTTCACCCAGTCCGGCGCGGCCGCGCGCAGGTTCCAGGAAGACATCGACGTCGGCCAGGTCGGCATCAACGTGCCGATCCCGGTGCCGGTGCCGTTGTTCTCGTTCACCGGTTCGCGCGCGTCCAAGCTGGGCGACCTGGGCCCGTACGGCAAGCAGGTGGTGCTGTTCTACACCCAGACCAAGACGGTCACCGCGCGCTGGTTCGATGACGAGACGCTGAGCCACGGCGTCAACACCACCATCAGCCTGAAGTAAGGGCAGGGAGCAGCCATGAGCCACTCGATGACGACGGACCAGGAAGAAGCGCAGCAGGCGTACCGCGAAGCCGCGCGTGACTTTGCACAGGCCGAACTGGCGCCGCACGCCGCGCGATGGGATGCGGAGGGCATCTTTCCGCGCGAGGCGGTCGCCAAGGCCGGCGAACTGGGCTTCTGTGGTCTGTACATGGACCCGGAAGTCGGTGGCAGCGGCCTCAGCCGTCTGGACGCCGCCGTCGTCATCGAGGAGCTCGCCAACGTCGATCCATCGACCGCGGCGTACATCAGCATCCACAACATGGCCTCGTGGATGGTGTCCAAATGGGGCCAGGGCGCGCTGCGCGATGCGTGGGGCACCGATCTGTCCTCGGGCAGCAAGCTGGCCTCGTACTGCCTGACCGAGCCGGGTGCTGGTTCGGATGCGGCCTCGCTGAAGACCACCGCCGTGCGCGACGGTGACGACTATGTGCTGAATGGCGCCAAGGCCTTCATCTCCGGCGCCGGTGCCACCGAGCTGCTGGTGGTGATGGCGCGTACCGGCGGTGCCGGCGCAGGTGGCGTCAGCGCCATTGCAGTGCCGTCGGACCTGCCGGGCATCAGCTTCGGCCGCAAGGAAGAGAAGATGGGCTGGAACAGCCAGCCCACCCGTGGCATCACCTTTGAAAACGTCCGCGTGCCGGTCAGCCACCTTCTGGGAGAGGAAGGTGGCGGCTTCAAGCTGGCGATGAAGGGGCTGGACGGCGGCCGCATCAACATCGCCGCCTGTTCGCTGGGCGCCGCCCAGGGTGCGCTGGATGCCGCACGCCGCTACATGGGCGAGCGCCGCCAGTTCGGCAAGGCGCTGGCAGATTTCCAGGCGCTGCAGTTCAAACTGGCCGACATGGCCACCGAACTGGTGGCCGCCCGGCAGATGGTGCATTCGGCCGCGCGCAAGCTCGATGCCGGTGCCAGCGACGCCAACGTGTGGTGCGCGATGGCCAAGCGCTTCGCCACCGATGCCGGTTTCAGGATCTGCAACGAAGCGCTGCAGATCCACGGCGGCTACGGCTACATCCGCGAATACCCGATCGAGCGCCTGCTGCGCGACAGCCGCGTGCACCAGATCCTGGAAGGCACCAACGAGATCATGCGGGTGATCGTTGCCCGTCACCTGCTCAACACCGAAGAGGAACTGCGATGAAGGATTGGCGTACCCAGGAGCACGTGGGCCTGAAGGTCGAGGCCGATGGCCACACCGCCGTGGTCACCCTGCACAACCCGCCGGCGCACACTTGGACCGTGCACAGCCTGTCGGCGCTGCGCGACTTGGTGGGCGCGCTCAACGCAGACCGCGATATCTACGCCCTGGTGATCACCGGTGACGGCGAGAAGTTCTTCTCCGCCGGTGCCGACCTCAACCAGTTTGCTTCCGGCGACAAGGCCGCCGCACGCGAAGCCGCACGCCGTTTCGGCGAAGCCTTCGAAGCGCTGTCGGCGTTCCGTGGCGTGTCCATCGCCGCCATCAACGGCTACGCCATGGGCGGTGGTCTGGAATGCGCGCTGGCCTGCGACCTGCGCATCATCGAAGACCACGCCCAGGTGGCGCTGCCCGAAGCGACCGTGGGCCTGCTGCCGTGCGCCGGTGGCACCCAGAACCTGCCGCGCCTGGTTGGCGAGGGCTGGGCCAAGCGCATGATCCTGCTGGGCGAGCGCATCAACGCGGAAACCGCACTGCGCATCGGCCTGGCTGAAGAAAAGGTCGGCAAGGGCGAAGCCAAGGCGCTGGCGCTGGAGTGGGCGGCCAAGGCCGGCAAGCAGAGCCCGACCAGCATCGCCGCCTGCAAGACCCTGGTGCAGTCCACCCGCAGCGGCACCCACGCCTCGGCACTGGTGGCCGAGCGCGAAGCCTTCGTCGATCTGTTCGACACCGCCGACCAGGTCGAGGGCGTGACCGCCTTCCTGGAAAAGCGCGCCGCGCAGTGGAAGAACGCATGACCACCGACACCGCGGCCGAACAAGCACCGGTGCTGTTCGAGGAGCGCGTGACTGGCAATGGCACGCGCATCGGCCTCGCCACGCTCAACGCACCGCGCACGCTCAATGGTTTCTCGCTGCCGATGGCGCACCTGCTGCTGAAGCAGTTGAACGCCTGGGCCGACGATGACGGCATCGCGATGGTGGTGCTGCAGGGTGCGGGTGAAAAGGCCTTCTGTGCCGGTGGCGACCTGCACAGCCTGCACAAGGCCATGGTCGCCTTCCGCGAGGCAGGCCACACCGATATCCGCAGGAATGACTACGCCGCCGAGTTCTTCGACGTCGAATACCGCGTCGATTACTTCATCCACACCTATGCCAAGCCGATCCTGTGCTGGGGCCACGGCATCGTGATGGGCGGCGGCATCGGCCTGATGTCCGGCGCCAGCCACCGCGTGGTCAGCGAACGTTCCAAGCTGGCCTTCCCGGAAATCACCGTCGGCCTGTTCCCGGATGTGGGTGGCAGCTGGCTGCTGCCGCGCGTACCGGGCAAGGGCGGCCTGTTCCTGGCGTTGACCGGCGCGCTGCTGAATCCGGGTGATGCCATCTATGCCGGGCTGGCCGACGTGCACGTGGCCGAAGAACGCCGCAGCGCGGTGTTCGATGACCTGTTGCAGGTGGCCTGGTCGGGCGATGCTGCCCACAACCATGAACGCCTGAGCCAGCTGCTGCAGTCGCATGCCAGCGATGCCGCAACCGGTCCGCTGCTGGCCAACGCCGCGCAGGTCGATGCGTTGTGCGCAGGCGACGATCTGCCCGCCATCATCGACCGCATCAGCCACCTGCAGACCGACGATGCCTGGTTGCAGGCCGCGCAGAAGACCCTCGCTGCCGGTGCCCCCGGTTCGGCGCGGCTGGCCTTTGAACTGCAGCGCCGTAGTGCTGGCCAGGATCTGGCCAGTGTCTATCGTCTGGAGTACATCACCGCGCTGCATTGCGCCGCCCACGGCGATTTCGCCGAAGGCATCCGCGCGCTGCTGATCGACAAGGACCGCAACCCGCAATGGAACCCGGCCACCCTGGCCGAAGCCACTTCCGCGTGGGCGGACACCTTCTTCGTTTCGCCCTGGGCCGATGCCGCGCATCCGCTGGCCGACCTGGGTACCCCCATGGCTGAAAGGAGCCTTGCATGAGCCGCATTGCATTCATCGGGTTGGGCAACATGGGTGGCCCGATGGCCGCCAACCTGGTCAAGAACGGCCACACCGTGCGCGTGTTCGACCTGGTGCCGGCTGCGGTGCAGGCCGCCGTCGATGCCGGTGCCAGCGCCGCGCCGTCGGCACGCGACACCCTGGCCGATGCCGAAGTGGTGATCTCGATGCTGCCGGCCAGCCGCCACGTCGAAGGCGTGTACCTGGGGGACGAGGGCATCCTGGCCGCCATTCCGGCCGGCGCACTGGTCATCGACTGCAGCACCATTGCCCCGGCCAGCGCCCGCAAGGTCTCTGAAGCCGCCGCCGCGCGCGGCCTGCAGATGATCGATGCACCGGTATCCGGCGGTACCGCCGGTGCCCAGGCCGGTACGCTGACCTTCATCGTGGGTGGTGAAGAAGACGCGCTGGAACGTGCGCGCCCGGTGTTGCAGGCGATGGGCAAAAACATCTTCCACGTCGGCGCCAGCGGTGCCGGCCAGGTGGCCAAGCTGTGCAACAACATGGCGCTGGGCGTGATCATGGCGGTGACCGGCGAAGCCATCGCGCTGGGCGTGGCCCACGGGCTGGACCCGAAGGTGCTGTCGCAGATGATGGCGGTCAGCACCGGCCGCAGCTGGGCCACCGAAGTGTGCAACCCGTGGCCGGGCGTGCTGGAAAACGCGCCGGCCTCGCGCGGCTACAGCGGCGGTTTCGGCAGCGACCTGATGCTGAAGGACATGGGCCTGGCGGTGGAAGCGGCGATGAGTGTCGGCGCCTCGATCCCGCTGGGCGAAGTGGCCCGCAACCTGTACTCGATGAACCACCAGGCCGGCCGCGGCAAGCTGGATTTCTCCAGCGTCGTGCAGCTGATCACCAGCGACAAATAAGGCTTGGACGATGTAGAGCCGAGCCCATGCTCGGCTGCCTGTCCTGCGCGCATCGCGGTGCCGGATGCATCAGCCGAGCATGGGCTCGGCTCTACATAAGCGAATGCGTCCCTTGCCATGTGCCGGGGACCACCCGAGGTGGGATGGGCGGATGCTCGGTTTCGGCCGGCATCCGCCCATTTTTTTTTGTCCCGCACGCGGGTAGTGCCGGCCGCTGGCCGGCATCACCGCATCAGGCAACGATCAGCGTCACGTCGATGTTGCCGCGGGTGGCGTTGGAGTACGGGCAGACGATGTGGGCCTTCTGCACCAGCTCTTCCAGCTGCTCGCGCGGTACGCCCGGGGCGTTGATGGTCAGCTCGGCTTCAATGCCGAAACCGGTCGGGATCTGGCCGATGCCGACCTTGCCGGTGACGGTGGTCTCGGCCGGCAGCGCGACCTTGGCCTGGCCGGCCACGAACTTCAGCGCGCCGAGGAAGCAGGCCGAGTAGCCAGCGGCGAACAGCTGTTCCGGGTTGGTGCCTGGGCCGCCGGCACCGCCCAGTTCGCGCGGGGTCGACAGCTGGATGTCCAGCACGTTGTCAGAGGAGACCGAACGGCCTTCACGGCCGCCGGTGGACGTGGCCTGGGCGGTGTACAGAACCTTTTCAATGGACATGGAGATGCTCCTGATTAGTGGGTGGGTGTTTCGATGGGTCTACTTTGCCCGGTCCTTCAGGACTTCGGGTGACAGTTCGTATCGAATAGTTGACACATCGTCCTGCGCGCCTAGATCGTCCATTCGCGGTCAGTGGTGAACATGATCGTCAGCCAGCGGTCCGGCGAGGCCTCACCCAGCGCATCGCCAATCTCATCGCGCAGCTGGTCCCATTCCAGCAGTGGCCGCGGCGGGTCGTCCTCGCGCACCACGAAGAACAGCTCGATCTGCTCGCCACGCCCGACCTGGGCCACGTAGCTGCGGTGTTCCACGAACTCGTAGCGGGCCACGATGTCGCGCGCCACCGCATCCACATGCGCCTGCAGTTCCGGCGGGGTCACCAGCAGGATGCCGGCCAGCGCCCGGCGCACCGTGCCCAGTGGCGCCACCATCACGAACAGGCAGACCACCGCCAGAATGGCCGGATCGATATAGGGCCCGACCCACGCCAGCGGCGTGCCCTGCACCAGTACGCCGCCGACGAAGGCGACCACGTAGCAGGCCGACATGCTGGCCGCGATCACCCAGTTCTTCGCATCCAGCGCGATGAAATCCGAGCCGATGCGGCGGTTGGCGCGCCACACGAAGGCGCCGAACGCGCTTTCCGCCAGCAGCGAAACCACGCCGAACACGATGGCCGGCCCCAGCGCGATGTGACGCCCGCCGGACATCAGTGCATCCACTGCATTGATCAGGGCATACAACGCCGCGCCGATCATCAGCAGACCGCTCACCCCCAGCACGATGGGTTCCAGGTGCCAGAAGCCCATGGTGAAACGCTGGTTGAGCCGCGACTGCAGCGCATCGGTCTGGGTGGACAGCGCGATCAGGCGCGCCACCAGCAGTGACAACCAGGTCATCACCACGTCGATGAGGCCGTAGATGCCGTCGAAGATGATCAACGAAGAGTTGGCCAGCAGGCCGAACACCACCCCGGCCAGCGCAACCGCCAGCGAGAAGGCGATGGACAGGCGCAGCACGCCCTGTTCGGTGGCGGGGTCGAAGAATCGGGAAGCGGGCAGGGCCATGGCCGGATTGTAGGCCGGAGCCATGCGCCTCTGCGTTGCCGCCGTGCCATGCGCTACCCCCATCGCGCCGCTTCCCGTAGACTGCGCGCCTCCCACGTACCTCACTCCCGCCTGCCGTGATCACGCCACCCTGACCCTTGCCGCCCATCGGCAGCCGGCCCGCCCGGCTCAGGAACCCGTGTCTTTCCACTGCAGCGCCGCGTGGCCCCACGCCCGTGCGCGCGGAGTTTTCCCATGCAAACGTCCTACCCCCTGCGCCAGCAATGGCTCGGCAACCTCCGTGGTGATCTGCTGTCCGGCATGGTCGTCGCCCTGGCCCTGATTCCCGAGGCCATCGCCTTCTCGCTCATCGCCGGCGTCGACCCCAAGGTCGGCCTGTACGCCGCGTTCTCCATCGCCGTGGTCACCGCCATCGCCGGCGGCCGCCCGGGCATGATTTCCGCCGCCACCGGCGCGATGGCGCTGGTGATGGTCGATCTGGTCAAGGACCACGGCCTGCAGTATCTGTTCGCTGCCAGCATCCTGGCCGGCCTGCTGCAGGTGCTGGCCGGCGTGTTCAAGCTCGGCTCGCTGATGCGCTTCGTCTCGCGCTCGGTCATCACCGGCTTCGTCAACGCCCTGGCCATCCTCATATTCCTGGCACAGATGCCGGAACTGATCGGCCGCGGCCCGACCGTCTATGTGCTGTGCGCCGCCGCGCTGGCCATCATCTACCTGTTGCCGCGCATCACCCGCGCCGTGCCATCGCCGCTGGTCGCCATCGTCGTGCTCACTGCCGTGGTCATCGGCTTCGGCGTGGATGTGCGCAGCGTCGGCGACATGGGTCAGCTGCCCGACAGCCTGCCGCACTTCCTCATTCCCGATGTGCCCTTCACCTGGGACACCCTGCGCATCCTGCTGCCGGTGTCGGCCACGCTGGCCGTGGTCGGCCTGCTGGAATCGATGATGACCCTGCAGATCGTCGAGGACATCACCGAGACACCCAGCGAGCGCAACCGCGAATGCGTCGGCCAGGGTGTGGCCAACACGGTCACCGGGTTCCTCGGCGGTATGGCCGGCTGCGCAATGATCGGCCAGTCGGTCATCAACGTGACCTCCGGTGGCCGCGGCCGCCTGTCCTGCCTGGTGGCCGGCGTGCTGCTGCTGGTGCTGGTGGTGTACGGCAGCGACCTGGTGCGGCAGATCCCGATGGCCGCGCTGGTGGCGGTGATGATCATGGTCAGCATCGGCACCTTCAGCTGGCGCTCGCTGCGTGATCTGCGCACCCATCCGCGAAGCTCCTCTGCGGTGATGCTGCTGACCGTGGTGGTCACCGTGGCCACCCACGATCTGGCCAAGGGCGTGCTCAGCGGCGTGCTGCTGTCGGCGCTGTTCTTTGCCCGCAAGGTCGGCCGCATGCTGGATGTGCAGCGCGAAGATGCTGGAGACACCCAGGTCTACCGCGTGCGCGGCCAGGTGTTCTTCGCCTCGGCCGGCCAGCTGGGTGCCGCCTTCGATTACCAGCATGTTGCGCCGAAGGTGCAGATCGACCTGCGCGATGCGCATCTGTGGGATCTGACCGCCGTGGCCGCGCTGGAGCGCGCGCAGGAAAAGCTGGCCGCGCATGGTGCGAAGGTAGACGTGGTGGGCCTCAATGCGGCCAGCCAGACGTTGATCGAGCAGGTGGGCGGTGCGCGCGGCGGGCACTGATCGGGCAGGGTGGTAGCGCCGGGCCATGCCCGGCGGCGCGATGGCAGTCAGCCCTTGCCGGGCAGCACGGTGAGATGCACACCAAGGGCCGACAACACCCGCTGCACCGTATCGAAGCGTGGATGCGAGTCCGGCCGCAGTGCTTTGTAGAGGCTCTCACGGCCAAGACCGGATGATTCGGCAACACCGCCCATGCCGCGTGCTCGCGCAACTGTTCCCAGCGCTTCCTGGAAATGGCCCGCATCACCCGCTGCAAGCGCTTCGCTCAGGTAGGTCGCGATTGCGGTGTCGTCGTCAAGATAGTCGGCGGGATCGAACGGAGCAGTTTTCAGCTTGCTCATGAGGAAGTCCTGGAAACGGGATGGGTCAACAGCAGCTACAGCGATTCCGAAAGACGTATGGCTTTGGCGATATCACGACGCTGGCTCGATTTGTCCCCACCATGCAGGAGCACGACGATGGTTGTCCCTCGCCGTGTGAAGTACACCCGATATCCCGGTCCACGGTCGATGCGCAATTCGCTTACCCCGCAGCCGATTGTTCGAACATCACCCTCCAGCCCCCGGGCGACGCGCTGCAGGCGCTCCACGATGATTGCCCTGGCGCTGCGGTCTTTGAGGCCGCGCAGCCATCGCGTGAATACCTCGGTTGCATGAAGGGTTGCCATCCACAAATCGTATCCAGAAGGATACACGGTTCAATTGGCAGGCGCGACGATCCTTGGCGCGGGTTGCCCAGCTGCTGCCAGCCCGGTCGCCGCCGACCCTCAGACGCACGCACGGCGGTTGAACCCGCGACCGTACAGCACCCCGCCCCCAGCGCGGGCAGATTCAGCCACGCGGTGTAAACTATTGATCTCACTGGCAATGCCAGTCCCCACGATCAATGCCCCGATGACGTCCGCCGCCGCCCGTTACGCCGATTCCCTGCGCCTGTCCGTTGCCCCCATGATGGATTGGACGGACCGCCACTGCCGCGTGTTCCACCGCGTGCTGGCGCCGGGTGCGCGGCTGTACACCGAGATGGTGCACGCCAACGCGGTCATCCACGGTGACCGCGAGCGCCTGCTCGGCTTCGATGCCAGCGAACAGCCGCTGGCCCTGCAGCTGGGCGGCAGCGATCCGGCCCTGCTGGCACAGGCCGCGCGCATCGCTGCCGACTGGGGCTATGACGAGGTCAACCTCAACTGCGGTTGTCCGTCCGACCGCGTGCAGGCCGGGCGTTTCGGCGCCTGCCTGATGCGCGAACCGGCCTTGGTGGCCGAGTGCGTGGCCGCCATGGTCGCGGCGGTGGATATCCCGGTGACGGTGAAGTGCCGCCTGGGCGTGGACGAAGACAACGACTATGACGTGTTCGCCGGCTTCGTCGACCATCAGGTCGACGCCGGTGCCGCCATGGTCGTGGTGCACGCGCGCAACGCCTGGCTGAAAGGCCTGTCGCCGAAGGAGAACCGCGAGGTTCCGCCGCTGAAGTACGACTGGGCCTACCGCCTCAAGCAGGAACGCCCGGCGCTGCCGTTGGTCATCAATGGTGGCCTGGCCACGGTGGGCGCCGTGCAGGCCCAGACCGCGCACGTCGATGGCGTCATGCTGGGCCGCGCCGCGTACCACGATCCCTACCTGCTGCATCAGCTGGAGGCGCTGCTCACCGGCGCCGCACTGCGCCCGCGCGGCGAACTGCTGCGCGCGCTGCGCCCCTACATCGAGGCCCGCCTGGGCGAGGGCCTGGCGCTGAAGCACATCACCCGCCACCTGCTGGGCCTGTTCCACGGCCAACCGGGTGGCCGCGCCTTCCGCCAGGTGCTGAGCGAGGGCGCGCACCGCCCGGGCGCCGGCTGGACGCTGATCGAGCAGGCGCTGGCCGTCACCGAGCGCGAGGCGGACCGCGCCGCAGCGTGATGTTAGTCACATTCCTGACTTGACAAGGCCCGTGCATTCGTCCCGAATGTTCACTTATATGAACGAAGCTGGCGTGCACCCGGAAAAGTTCAGATCGGATTCACCGCGCCAAACCAATCATTTGCAAAGGAAATGTAAAGGCGGGGGCTCGTATCCTGCCTCCCGGATTCACGACTTTTGAACGAATCGCCGTGCTCGGCTAGGATCGCATCGATGTCTTCCGCTCCCTTCCACTGCCGCATTGCCTTGGCCATTTCCGTGGTCATGGCGGCTGCGCCCCTTTCCGCAGCGATGGCGCAGCAGCCACCGCGCGGTGGTGGCGGTGGCCAGCCGCGTGCGGACATGCGCGGGGAGGTGATGGATCGCGGTGGCCGCGGCGATGGCCGCTCGCTGTCCGATGCCGTCCGCCGGGTGCAGCGCTCCACCGGCGGCCACATCCTGGGCGCCGAGCGGGTGCCCTTCGATGGCCGTGACATCAACCGGGTCAAATACATGGACGACCGGGGCCGGGTCCGCTACATGGACGATCCCGCCCCGTCACGTTCACAGCCGCGCACGCCGCGGTCGGATATGTCATCACTACGCGGCGATAACCCCTGAACAGGGATAGTTGCTGTCATACACCGTACCCACAGGCCTCCGGGCCACACCCAGGACACTAGGGAGAGTTCATGCGTATCCTTCTGGTCGAAGACGAAGCCCCGCTGCGTGAGACCCTGGCAGCCCGGCTCAAGCGCGAAGGTTTTGCCGTCGATGCCGCGCAGGACGGCGAGGAAGGCCTCTACATGGGCCGCGAAGTGCCGTTCGACGTCGGCATCATCGACCTGGGCCTGCCCAAGATGTCGGGCATGGAGCTGATCAAGGCACTGCGCGATGAGGGCAAGAAATTCCCGGTGCTGATCCTGACCGCGCGTTCGAGCTGGCAGGACAAGGTTGAAGGCCTCAAGCAGGGTGCCGACGATTACCTGGTCAAGCCGTTCCATGTGGAAGAACTGCTGGCCCGCGTCAACGCGCTGCTGCGCCGCGCCGCCGGCTGGAGCAAGCCGACCCTGGAATGCGGCCCGGTTGCCCTGGATCTGGCAGCACAGACCGTCAGCGTGGCCGGCAGCAATGTCGACCTGACCAGCTACGAGTACAAGGTGCTGGAATACCTGATGATGCATGCCGGTGAACTGGTCTCCAAGGCCGACCTCACCGAGCACATCTACCAGCAGGATTTCGACCGCGACTCGAACGTGCTGGAAGTGTTCATCGGCCGCCTGCGCAAGAAGCTGGACCCGGACGGCGAACTGAAGCCGATCGAGACCGTGCGTGGCCGCGGCTACCGTTTCGCGATCCCGCGCAACGAGGGCTGAGCCTTCCACAAGGCGATAAACGATGTCCGGCCGTCTGTGGTTCTTCCGACGCTGGCGGCCGCGCTCACTGCAGGCGCGCCAGCTGTTCGCCGCGTCCGTGGGCCTGGTCGCGTTCCTGGCCCTGGCCGGTTACGCGCTCGATGCCGCCTTCGCCGACACGGCGAAGGCGAACCTGCGTGAGCGCCTGAAGAACTACGCCACGGCCTATGCGGCCGGCATCGATTTCACCCGCGACCGCTCGCTGTACATCCGCGAGCAGCCGCCGGATCCGCGCTTCGATGTGCCCGGCAGCGGTCTGTACCTGCAGGTGGTGATGCCGGACGGCAAGGGCAATTCGATGTCCGCCGAAGGCCCGATGCTGCCCACCGTGGGCGGTGGCCTGCTGGCCCCGCGCCAGGAAGTGTTCGAAGGCCCGCTGCCGATGATCCAGATCGATGGCAGCCAAGGCTCGGTATACCGCTATGGCTTGGGCCTGGTGTGGGACGCCGACGCCGATCCCGCCACCGAATTCCCGTACACCATCTACGTGATGGAAGACTCGCGCGCGCTGGGCGCGCAGCTGCGCGTGTTCCGCAGCCGGGTCTGGTTCTACCTGGGCGGCATCGGCCTGATCCTGCTGCTGCTGCAGACGGTCATCCTGCAATGGAGCCTGCGTCCGCTGCGGCGGGTCATCACCGAGCTGACCAAGGTGCAGCGCGGCGAGACCGAACGCATGAGCGAGCGCCACCCGCGCGAGCTGGAACCGCTGACCGACAGCATCAATGCCTTCATCGAAAGCGAGCGCGAAAACCTGGAACGGCAGCGCAACACTCTGGCCGACCTCGCGCACAGCCTGAAGACGCCGATCGCCGTGCTGCGCACGCAGATGGACAGCGGGGCCGGTGACGGTGCCCTGCGCGAAGAGTTGGACGTACAGCTGCAGCGCATGAACAACCTGGTGTCCTACCAGCTGGCTCGCGCGGCATCGTCGGGCCACAAGCTGTTCTCCGCGCCGCTGCCGATCGAATCCAACGCCGAGGAAATCGTGCGCGGCCTGGAAAAGGTCTACGCGGCGAAAGGTGTGCTGTGCGAATTCGACATCGACCCGGCGGCGCGCTTCCATGGCGAACCGGGCGATCTGCAGGAACTGCTGGGCAACCTGCTGGAAAACGCCTTCAAGTGGGCCAAGCGCCGGGTGCTGCTGACCGCACAGCCGCTGCCGGCACCGAATGCGCGCCGCGCCGGCCTGCTGCTGGCGGTGGATGACGATGGCCCGGGCATCGCCCCGGAAGACATCGGCAAGGTGCTGCAGCGTGGCGTGCGCGGCGACGAACGCGTGCAGGGCCATGGCATCGGCCTGTCGATCGTGCAGGATCTCATCAAGGATTACCGCGGCGAACTGCTGGTGGCCCGTTCCAGCGAACTGGACGGCGCCCGCTTCGAAGTGCGCCTGCCGCCGGGGCCGTAATCCACGTTGATCGGTAGTGCCGGCCGCTGGCCGGCAATCCCGCCTGGCTGCCGGCCAGCGGCCGACACTACCGGTCTTCGAATGCCGGCGGCTCGCCGTACAGACGCCGCAGGTGCGCGGCCACCTCCGGCAGCGCCTGCGCCAGCAGATCCGGCGCGGAGAAGTGGTACTCGCTGGCCACCGCGAAGAACTCTTCCGGCGCCTCGGCCGCATAGGGGTCGATCAGCGTGTCCACGCCGGCATCCACCTGCGCGCAGAACGCATCGTAGGCCTGCTGGAAGGTCGCTGCCCACTCGCGCTGCCATGCGCGCGGCAGCGGCGGGGTGCCGTCCATCGCACCATCCAGCGCATCCAGTTTGTGCACCATTTCATGCACGGCCACGCAGTAGCCCTCGTGCGGCGCGGCCAGGTCGGCCTGCACGTCCGCCCAGGACAGGATCAACGGGCCGCTGTCCCACGATTCGCCAATCAGCTCGTCATCCCATTCGTGCAGCACGCCGGCCGCATCCAAATGGCTGCGGTGCACGCGGAAAGCCTCGGGGTAGACGATCAGCTGCGACCAGCCCTGCAGCCCGACCTCGCCGAATTCCAGCAAGGGCAGGCAGCACAGCGCGGCCAGCAGCACGCCGTCGGCCACCTGCAGCTGCAGCTCGCCTACGGGGGTGATGGTTTTCTCATGCAGGAAGCGGGTGGCCAGCACACGCAGCCGCGCGCAGCGCTCGTCGCCCAGGCCCTGCAGCCAGGCGGCGCGACCGCAGGCTTCCTTCCACACCGCCTCTTCGATCGGCTGCGGCGCTGGCCGCAGCCACTGCAGCAGCGACTTGATCAGCGGAACATACCCGGCAGGTAGCTGTGCCACTTCGGCGCACGGATGCGCTGCAGCACATCGTCATCACTGCCGCCGCCGCCGCTGCTGGTGGCGCTGCTGGCCGACGGGCGCACCGCCGCTGCCGGCTTGGCCGTGGTGGTCGACGCGGTGGTGGTGGCGGAGGTGGCGCGCTGCGAAGCAGCATCGGGGGTGGAATACACACAGGCCCCGCGGTTGTCGTCCAGCGATGCCGTTGCCGACGCCGCAAAGGGCATCGTCAGCAGGATCAGGCAATGGGCATAACGGCGCATTGACGACATCCACGTTAAGGGAGGGTGAGTTCCCGATTCTAGCCCGAACCCGGCCCCTATTTGGAAGCCCCGTCCCCGGTACCCGGCGGGCGTCGCTGGCGGCTTTCCCGCATAATTCCGTCCTGACCTTGTGGAAGCTGCCGTGGACGATCGCCAATTGCTGGCCAAACTCGCTGCCGGTCGCCTGTCCGGCGACGCCCTGGCCCGTGAGCTGGGCCAGACCCGGGCAGCTATTTGGAAGCGTATTCAAGGGCTTAGAGCCGCCGGCGTGGACATCCAGGGGCGCGCCGGCGAAGGCTATGGCCTGAGCCAGCCGCTGGAACTGCTGGACCCGGCCGCCATTCGTGCCCACCTGCCCGACGACGCGGCCGCCCTGCTGCATGAGCTGCAGGTGGCGTGGACGGTGGATTCGACCAATGCCGAATTGCTGCGCTGCAGCGCACCCCAGCGCGGCGTCTGCGTCCTGCTGGCCGAGCGCCAGACCGGTGGCCGTGGCCGCCGTGGCCGCAGCTGGGCCTCGCCGCTGGCGGCCCATGTCTACCTGTCGGTGCTGCGCCTGTTTTCCGGTGGCCTGGGCCGCCTGGCTGGCCTGAGCCTGGTGGCCGGCATCGCCGTGGCTGAGGCCCTGCACGACCTGGGCTACACCCAGGCACAGCTGAAATGGCCCAACGATGTGCTGGTGGACGGTCGCAAGCTGGTCGGCCTGCTGGCCGAGGGCGGCGGCGAGTACGCGGGCCCGGCGCGTGCGGTCATCGGCATCGGCATCAATGTGCACATGCCGCCGGCTTTCGCCGAGCAGATCACCCAGCCGTGGGTGGATCTGGATACCCTGGCCGGCAGCCACGTGGATCGCAACGTGGTGGTGGCCGCCGTACTGGCGCGCCTGCTGCCTGCGCTGGATGTGTTCGACCGCGAGGGCCTGGCCCCGTTCCTGCCGCGCTATGCCGCCTTCGACATGCTGGCCGGCCGCGAAGTGCGGGTGGAGCTGGACGGCCAATGGCAGCATGGCACCGCACTGGGCCTGGCCGATGACGGCGCCCTGCGTGTGCGCATCGACGGCCACGAGCGCCTGCTGCATGCCGGCGAAGTGAGCGTGAGGGCGGCATGAGCGATTGGCTGTTCGACCTCGGCAATTCGCGCTTCAAGTTCGCGCCCTTGCAGGGTGACCGCGCCGGTGACGTGCAGGCCTGGGCGCATGGCGCCGAGGGCATGGCCGCGCAACCGCCGCACAGCCTGCCCAGCGGCGGCACCGCCTACGTTGCCAGCGTGGCCGCGCCATCGCTGACCACCGCCATGCTGCAGCAACTGCAGGCACGCTTTGCCGATGTGCACGTGGTACGCACCAGTGCTGAATGTGCGGGCGTCCGCATCGCCTACGCCCGGCCGGAAAAATTCGGTGTCGACCGCTTCCTGGCGCTGCTGGCGGCTGCCACGGCGCGGCGCGCGGTGCTGGTGGTGGGCGTGGGTACCGCGCTGACCATCGATCTGCTGGATGCCGATGGTCAGCACCACGGCGGCCGCATTTCCGCCTCGCCCACCACCATGCGCGAAGCGCTGCATGCACGTGCGGTGCAGCTGCCGGCCAGTGGCGGCGACTACAGCGAATTTGCCAACGACACCGCCGATGCGCTGGCCTCCGGCTGCGATGGTGCGGCCGTGGCCCTGGTCGAACGCAGCCTGCAGCAGGCGCAGTCCTTGCTGGGCGTGGCGCCTGCCCTGCTGGTGCACGGTGGCGGCGCCCCCGCGCTGATGCCGCTGCTGGACGGCGCCGGTTACCACCCGTCGCTGGTGCTGGACGGCCTCGCCCGCTGGGCGGTGCACCAGCGCGCAGGCTAGTATCGGCAGCATGCTGACCCGTGCCCTGATCGTCGTCCTGGCCATGCTCAACCTGGGTGTTGCCAGCTGGTGGCTGCTGCGCGAAGAACCGCAGCGCCCCGCACCGCCGCCGCCGCCGGCCGGCGTGGCCGAACTGCGCTGGCTGCCCGGTGGTGCCGCTGCCGTCCCTCCGGCCCCGCCGCCGATGGTGCACGCGCAGGGGGTGGAGACGGCTGTGGCTGCGACACCTTCGTCCGCCACGCCGGCCACGCCGGAGGATGCCACCCCCCAGCGGGCTGAGGCGGCTCCTGCTGCCGCCAGGCCCGCGCCCCCGCCGGCCACAGCCGCGGAAGCTCCCACGCCCCCGCTTGTGGCTGCCGAGCCGCCGCGCTGCGTCGCTTTGGGCCCGTTTGCCGATCGTGTCGCTGCCACGACCGCGCAGGGCAAGGCCGGGTCCCTTCTCAGCCAGGTACGCCTGCGCGAACAGCCCGCCATCAGCGGCAGTACCCGCTACCGGGTGATGCTGCCGGCGGCGCCCAGCCGCGAAGATGCCCAGGCCATTGTGAAGCGCATTGTTGCTGCGGGCCTGAGCGACTACTACATCATCAGCCAGGGCGAGGAGGCCAACGCCGTGGCGCTGGGCCAGTACCGCAACCGTGAAGGCGCCGAACGGCGCATGGCCGCCGTGCAGGCCGCCGGCTTCCAGGCGCGCCTGATTGCCAGCGGCGACGCCGGCCAGTGGTGGCTGGAAGGCCAACTGGCCGCCGGCACGCCGCTGGCCCAGGCCCAGCAGCGCAGCGGGGCGGCGCAGAACCGGTCGCTGGAATGTGCGCGACTGCGCTAGAATCCCCTGATCGCGGCACTGCCGCGGTTGATCCGCCCTTGCCGCTTTAGCTCAGTTGGTAGAGCAACTGTCTTGTAAACAGTAGGTCATCCGTTCGATTCGGATAAGCGGCACCATCTTCCGACCCACTGGCATCCATGGATGTCCGCAGCGCACACTCAACCTGCGGAAGTAGCGGGTTTTTTTTGCTTTTTTGTCCCTGGCCGTCCATCAGCAGCCACAAGAGCCCGGAGTGCTTTTGGGGTGTACATGGGGAACTAAGCTGGATCGATGGCAGGACAGTTCTCCGTGAACTCCACCCACTGACCAGCAAGAACCGTTACATCTCCCCGTCAGCGCGTAGCCTGCGCGACCCAATGAGCGAGAGCACTGTCAACGCCGCATGGCGGAGGCTGGGCTAGTCGCCTCACACCGGGGTGACAACAAAAGCGACGTACTCCGCCCCCAACGGGATAACCGTCCTCGGCGTTGCAGCCGGGGACGGTGTCCGTTGCGACAGCCGTCTCCCTGGAGCCGACGCTGGCTGCACCGGGCCCGTCACGGTCAGCGGTGTCGCAATGCAGGGGCATGCCGGTTTGAAACGTATTTCCGGTGGCGTGGGCAGCGGCAGACCCAAAATCCCGCGCGTCCCCGCAGCAGCTGCCCCTCACCCCGCAAGAGGCTGCCCAGGCAATGGAACCGGTGCAAGACCCGGCAGGTCCGGCCCGCGCGGCACGATGCCCGTCGGGTTGAGCGACTTGATCGAGTAGTAGCCGCGCTTGATGTGGTCCATGTTCACCGTCCCGCGTACGCCGGGCACCTCCAGCATCCGGTGCAGGAAACCACTCAGGTGCGGGTAGTCCGCCAGGCGCCGCAGGTTGCACTTGAACAGGCCGTGGTACGCGGCATCGAAGCGCACCAGTGTCACGAACAGGCGGATGTCGGTTTCAGTGAGCCGTTCGCCGAACAGGAAGGGGCCGCCCGTGCGGAGCTGTTCCTCCAGCGTTTCAAGCATACCGAACACCTCGGCAAAGGCTTCGTCATAGGCCTGCTGGGTGGTCGCGAAGCCGGCGCGGTAGACCCCGTTGTTGAGCCGCGGGTAGATCTCGTCGTTCAGGGCATCGATCCGCGCCTGCAACGAGGACGGATAGAGATCGAAGGTGTCGCTGGCCAGCGCACCGAACCCGCTGTTGAACATGCGCAGGATATCGGCCGACTCGTTGTTGACGATCGTGCCGCGTGCCTTGTCCCACAGCACAGGCACCGTAGCACGCCCGGTGTAGTGCGGATCGGCGCGGCTGTAGAGTTCGTGCAGGTAGGTGGCGCCATTGAGCGTGTCACGCTGGGCACCGGGGTAGTCGCCGAAACGCCAGCCTTCATCGGTGAGGGCCGGTTCGACCACGGATACCGAAACTACTTCCGTCAGCCCTTTCAGCGAACGGGCGATGAGCGTGCGCGATGCCCATGGGCAGATCAGGGCGACATACAGGTGATAGCGCCCCGCCTCGGCCGCGAAGCCAGGCTCGCCGGTGGGACCGGCGCTTCCGTCCGGGGTGATCCAGTGGCGGAAGCCGGAGATCTGGCGCACGAATCCGCCTTTTTCGTCGGTGGCCTGCACCGGTTGCCAGTTATCAGTCCATGTGCCGTTGACGAGCATGGGGGGGGGTCTCTTGGAAGGGGTCAGGACAGCGGCGTCAGGCTGCCATTGCATGGAGGACGCGGACAGCGCCATACGCCGCCCGCCTCGCACGCACAATGAACTTCAATGACGCCGCGCGGTGGAAACCAGGACTTCAACCAACAACGAGCGGGGCCATGGGGCTACGCGTCCATGTACCCCCTCGCGTGTGTTGGAATCCGGGGGCTTAGTTGCCCACGCCGATCTGCTTCATGAGAGCGGCGTTGTCCCAGTAGAGGAACTCTTCAGACATCTGGCCGTCCTTGTTCCAGTGGCCCAGCGTTGCCATCGGCAGCTTGTATGCTTTGCCGGTGGGCTGGAGGGTGGTGCCATCGGCCAGCACCATCGGCTTTGTGAAGGTGCCCTCGATAAAACCAGCCACCGCCGTCCACTCTCCGTCTGTGGTGCCGAAGCGGATCGGATGCAGGGTAATGCGGTTGTCCGGTGCGAACGTCCACATGAAATCCAGCTCCTTGACGTGATCCGGCAGGCCCGTGGTGGTATGCCCGTCCGGGTAATGGACCACGATGTTGGTGGCGTGGCTCATATGCAGGTCCTTCCAGTCCTGCTGCGTGTACACACGGAAATCAAGGTCGTCGAAGGTTGCCAGGTTGCGGGCCAGTACATCGGGCATGTTCGCCGGCCGGGGAGTGACCTCGCCGGCCTTGGTGGCCGGCCATGCGCTGGCACTGGCATTCGGCGTGCTGGCACAGGCAGTCAGTGCGGCAAGGGTGGCGATGGAGAGTGCGAAGTGACGAAGGGTTTTCATGGAAATCGTTCCTTTGAGAGGGATACTGAAATGTCCGGGTTGAGGTGGAGTGCTGCGATATCGAGGTGGTGCATCATTTCGCGTACCAGCAACAGCGCCGGTACGAAGAACGCGTCCTGCGGCAGGCGTTCACTGGTGGCAGGACGGCCCAGCGCTACCGCGGACTGGCGTGCGAACAGCTGTTCCACTGCCTCGCGGGTGAGGGTCGGCGCCTGCGGCCCAAGGCCGGCGGCGGTCGCCAGAACGCGCATCGCCGGTTCCTGGGTGGAAACCGCAATGCCATGCAGGGCACGCGGCACCGTTGCGAGCATGTCCTCGATATCGGCGATGGCGTTTTCCATCGACAGCGCCAGCGGCTGGCCCCCGCGGAAGTAGTCGCGTTGCAGGCGATCAAGGCCGGGGCCGATTGCCGTTCCACCGATACGCGTCAGCTCACCGCCCAGTTCCAGTCGCATCGTCGAGGAAGGGGTGTTGGCGGGCCCGGCATGAAGACTGTCGGGCGCCGCCTGTTGAGTACCGGTCATGTCCGTTCCTTCTGTAGGGATCGTCCGTGCCCATGCACGGGGCGGGTGTCACCGTTGTGGCTAATCTACTGCTGTCATCAATTACGGCAAATGGTCGTTCTTATGTGAAACAATTTCATTTAGTGAAATAATTGACCCATGCCTGCCTCGCTTCGGTTCCTGCAACATACGCAAGGGCGCACAAGGCACGGTTGTCACCCAAGTGACGGTGGCGCGATCCCGCCCGAATCGACGCCCTGCTGCCGCTGCTGGGTACCGTGTGGCACCGCACTCCTGATCTTCGCCTGGCCCAGCTGGTACACATCGCGGGCTGCATGCAGCAGCCGGACATGGTCGATGGGTTCTACATCGAGGACGACGACATACGCCACGGCCTGATCGCGTATCAGCGCGTGCTGGAAGCGCAGGGCGGCTGATTCCGGCTGATTGCATAGCACAAACGCCCCGAGGTGCTCGGGGCGTTTGCCATCCGAAAATTCGGCATCCGCTATGGTGCTATTGGGCATTCACCGGATCACTTCCCTGCCTGAAGGAGTAAGCAATCACTTCCCAGCCTCCGCCATGACCGGTAGAAGGTTGGACCCATCGGAATTCCCACGTCTGTATGGTTCCGTCAGGAAAGACATTCTCGACTTTGTATACCTCGCCCGGAACCCCGCTGTCCGGCAGTTTTCCTGGAAGGTCTGAACTCGCCTGTGCGGTCATGGTGCGGCCATGTGGTGAGGAGAATGCACCCCTTTCCACGGATACCTTGCCAAATCCAAAGGGTGCGAAGGATGCTGGGGCATGCCGTTTGACCCATTCCAGCGCGCTTCGCGCATCCGCAGTATGCATAGGCAACTCATCGATGGTTACCGTATGGATGATGCGCAGGGGGCTGGAGGCGGCACTTGTGGTGGTCAGGCTTGCCAGCGCGATCATCAACGTCAGGGCGCAGACGCTTCTATTCATGGGTTTTCCTTTCATCAGCCAGCGATCACACTCGATTAGTGCATGCGCAGACTGGACAGACTGTCAGACCTGATAAAGAGTCAGCTACGACATCCGTGTGATGTCGCTCTCGGGTTGCCAGAACCCCTACATGAGTGGCCGGAAACCTCTGAGGGAACTTGCGCGGATTAGTCGTGATCCGCCTCCCTGCTGCACCGCCGCGAGTGGTGTCACATCCCTCTGGCTAGACTGTGTTTCTTTTTACCTCTGCAGGAGGCACCCATGGCCCATCCCATTTCCGTAACCCTCATCGGCGTACCCACCGATGTGGGCGCGGGCCATCGCGGTGCGCGCCTGGGCCCGGAAGCCCTGCGGGTGGCCGGCCTGCCGGAGGCGCTGGCGGTGCGCGGCGTGGACGTGCGCGATCTGGGCAATCTGGACGGCCCGCGCAACCCGTGGACGGCACCGGTGCAGGGCTACCGCCATCTGGACGAGGTGGTGGCCTGGAATCGCGCGCTGATGGATGCCAGCTACGCCGAACTGCAGGCCGGGCGCATGCCCATCATGCTGGGCGGCGACCATTGCCTTGGCATCGGCTCGATCACCGCCGTGGCCCGCTGGTGCCGCGAACAGGGCAAGACCCTGCGCGTGCTGTGGCTGGACGCGCATTCGGATTTCAACACCAGCGAGGTTACCCCCTCGGGCAACATCCACGGCATGCCGGTGGCCTGCCTGTGCGGCCTCGGCCCGCAGGCGCTGACCGGGCTGGGCGGCAGCAGCCCGGCCATCACTCCGGCGCAGATGCACCAGATCGGCATCCGCTCGGTGGACCCGGACGAGAAGCGCCTCATCAAGACCCACAAGGTGGATGTCTATGACATGCGCTACATCGACGAGAACGGAATGAAGCGCACCGTGGAAGCGGCGCTGGCCGGCATCGACGAGAACACTCACCTGCATGTCAGCTTCGATGTGGATTTCCTCGACCCCAGCATTGCCCCGGGCGTGGGCACCACGGTGCCGGGCGGGGTGAATTACCGCGAAGCGCAGCTGGTGATGGAGATGATTGCCGACAGCGGCCGCATGGGCTCGCTGGACATCGTCGAGCTGAACCCGCTGCTGGACAAGCAGAACGCCACCGCCGAGCTGGCCGTGGACCTGGTGGAGAGCCTGTTCGGCAAGTCCACGCTGATGCGCGACTGAGCCCGGCGGCCCACGCCTGAATGGTTTGCACCCCTGTTCACACTCGCTGCACGCGGCAGACGCCAGATTGCACTTCACGCGAGGCCTTCCCACTGCGGGTTGGCCCAGCGCGATGCAAAACCATGTAGTGGCGAACCCCAGGAGAAAACCCATGAAGCGTGTCGTTGCCCTGATGCTGTTGTCGATGTTCTCGGTGGCCATGCTGGCTGGCTGCAATACCGTTGCCGGTGCCGGCAAGGATGTGCAGAAGGCTGGCGAGAAGGTCGAGGATGCCGCCAAGGGCAACTGAGCCCGGGGTGGTATCCAAGGAAAAAGGCCGGGCCATGCGCCCGGCCTTTTTCGTGTGCGCGCACCCATCGCCGCGTAGTGAACCATTCAAGCAGGTGAGTGCGGCTTTCATTGCGGGTTGACCGTTGTTCGACAGCCGCTGCGCCAAGCTGGGGCCACGGTAAGAACGCCGTTGCAACCAAGGATTCCAGCAATGAACAAAGACATCATTTCCGGCAAGTGGTCGCAGCTCAAGGGCAAGGCACAGGCCAAGTGGGGCGATCTGACCAACGATGATTTCGATGTGGCCGAGGGCAATGCCGAATACCTGGCAGGCCGTCTGCAGGAGCGCTATGGCTGGGCCAAGGACCGGGCCGAGAAGGAAGTGAGCGAGTTCTCCGACAGCGTTCGCAAGGATTACCCGGACTACCGGTAAGCCCGGTACGCGGCCCCCCACAGCGCAGCCCCCCCACAGCCCGACGCCCGTACCGTGACGGTGCGGGCGTCGGGCTGTCTGCGTCAGCGCGAGGGCGGGTCGGGCACGTAGCGGTTGGGGAAGGCCCGCGGTTCGCGGTGCAGGCGCGAGGGCGAATCCACCAGGATGCCGCGCGCGCGCAGGTTGTGGGCGCTGTCGTAGCGCAGTTCCTGCACCTGCGCGGGGCTGCGGCTGGCACGCTCGAACGCGGTGTCGCGCACCTGCGAGGTCTCGCGGTCGCCATGGCCGGTGCCGAGTGCCGGCGCCTGCGATCTGGCCGCGTAGCTTTCGCTGCGGTTGGCGCTGCTGTCAGCGGCCGCCTCTGCAGCCGGGGCCGGCGGGGGCAGCTGGCGCAGGCGCGGTTCCGGGCGGGGCTGCGGTCGCCAGCGGTACATTTCGTTGAACACCGCGATGCCGATCACGCCCACGTTGTCCGGCCGTCCGGTGCGGCTGGCATAGCTGCCGCTGGGGCTGCTGAACACGAACTGCGCCACTTCATCCTGGCTCTTGCGCCAACCGGTGATGTCCGCGCTCTGGCCGGGGTTGAGCACGTAGCCGGTCTGCGCGGGGTTCGCGTCCTCGCCGGAAATGGCGTTGATGCCGTCCACCGACAGCACCACCAGCACCCGTCGTGGGCTGTCGTTGTACAGGCGCACGGCGTAGCGATGGCCGCGTTCGCCGGCCACCCAGCGCTGGCCGTCGGCCGGGTAACTGCGCAGTTCAGTGCCACGGTCGCGGTCGACCAGGGTCATCCGCACCGGTCCATCCTGGGCGACCGGGGGCGGCAACGGTGCCGGTCGGAAGCCGGCCAGGGGCAGGATCAGCAGCAGCGGCAGCAGGCGTTTCATCGGGCGTCTCCAGCGGGGTTGGGTGAACAAACGCGCTGCGGGCCCTGACGGGGTTGGTGGTGGGCACGGTAAACTGGCCCCGTTCATCGAAGGTTACCCCACGCAGTCATGACCACCCGAGTCCTTACCGGCATCACCCCCTCCGGCACGCCCCACCTGGGCAACTACGTCGGCGCCATCCGTCCGGCCATTGCCGCCAGCCGCGCCCCGGGCATCGAGAGCTTCTTCTTCCTGGCCGACCTGCACAGCCTGATCAAGGCGCAGGACCCGCAGCGCACCCAGCGCGCGACCCTGGAGATTGCCGCCAGCTGGCTGGCGTGCGGCCTGGATGCCGAGCATGTGTGGTTCTACCGCCAGAGCGACATCCGCGAGACCACCGAACTGATGTGGTTCCTGACCGCCATTGCCAGCAAGGGAATCCTCAACCGCGCGCATGCCTACAAGGCGGCGGTGGACAAGAACCGCGAAGAGGGCGTGGACGAAGATGCAGGCGTCAGCGCCGGCCTGTTCATGTACCCGGTGCTGATGGCGGCCGACATCCTCATCTTCAAGGCCAACCAGGTGCCGGTGGGCCGTGACCAGATCCAGCACATCGAGATGGCGCGCGATTTCGCCCAGCGCTTCAACCATGTATACGGCAAGGAATACTTCCCGCTGCCGGACGTGGTGATCGACGAACAGGTGGCCACCCTGGCCGGCCTGGATGGCCGCAAGATGAGCAAGAGCTACCACAACACCATTCCGCTGTTCGCCCCGCGCGAGGAGCTGAAGAAGCTGGTGTTCTCCATCCTGACCGATTCGCGTGCACCGGGCGAGCCGAAGGACACCGAAGGCTCGGCGCTGTTCCAGATGTACCAGGCCTTCGCCACCCCGGAACAGACCGCCGCATTCGCCAAGGCCTTCGCCGATGGCATCAGCTGGGGTGATGCCAAGCAGCAGCTGTTCGAGCGCATCGACGGCGAGCTGTCGCCGCTGCGCGAGCGCTACAACGCGCTGATGGCCGAGCCGGAGAAGATCGAAGCGCTGCTCAAGCGCCGTGGCCAGCAGCTGCGCGAGCAGCTGGCCGCCCCGCTGCTGGAGGAGCTGCGCCATGCGGTTGGCCTGCGTGACCTGTCCACTGCCGGTGATATTGCCAGCGAAGATGCCGGCGTGGCCCGCGTGGCACCGCCGCTGTTCAAGCAGTACCGCGAAAAGGATGGCCGCTTCTACTTCAAGCTGACCGCCGGCGATGGGACGCTGCTGATCCAGAGCGAAGGCTTCGATTCGCCACGCGATGCGGGCCAGCTGATTGCGGTGATCAAGCAGGCCGAGCAGGGCGACCAGCTGCAGAGCGAACTGTTCAAGCTGGACGCTGAAGTGGAGGCCGTGCTGGCCGCCCTGGCGGTACTGCGCGCCGAATAACGGGTGTAGAGCCGAGCCTACGCTCGGCTGCGCTTTGCCTCTGTAGAGCCGAGCCGATGCTCGGCCGCGCGGAAAAGCAGCCGAGCATCGGCTCGGCTCTACACGCCCCAGCGCCCATGGCATGATGCCCACGCGCCTCCGGCGCGATGAATGGAGTCTGCGATGGCCTGGTTGTCGCTGCTGCTGTTCCTGCCTTGGTTCCTGCTGCTGGGCAGCCTGTACTGGCTGTTTCCGCGCCAGCCGCGCAGCACGCGGCGGCGCCTGTTCGATGCCATCACATTGGCGCTGGCCTTCGCGCTGAGCATCGTCTCGATGTTGTGGGGGCACCATATCGGCCTTGCCCAGCCCGGTGCCGGCCCGATCTGGCCGCAGGTGCTGGCGGTGCTGTATGCCTATGGCGCATTCCTGGCGGCGCTGGTGCTGGCCCTGCTGCTGCGGCCACGTTGGCTGGAAAGGTAGAGTCGACCGTTGGTCGACTGCGCGCGAAGCGCGGGATTCTGGCAATCCGCAAAGAGCAGTCGACTGACAGTCGACTCTACCCCGGGCCACCCGCGTGCCCTCCGACGAAAGCCGCATCGAACCGGCCCCGCGCCCGCGCCTACCATGGCGGTCTGTCCCTGTTCCTGCCAGGTGCGCGCCGATGACCGCCGATCCCAGCATCCACACCATCGATACCGGATTCCAGCGTCCCGAGTTCGACGCGGCTTACCTCATTGTCGAAAATGGCCGTGCGGCGTTCGTCGACTGCGGCACCGGCCTGTCCGTGCCGGCCATGCTGCAGGCGCTGGCCGATGCCGGGCTGGGCGTGGACGCGGTGGACTGGCTGCTGCTGACCCACGTACATCTGGACCATGCCGGTGGTGCTGGCCTTCTGATGCAGCAGTTGCCCCATGCCCGGGCGGTCCTGCACCCGCGCGGCGCGCCGCACATGATCGATCCCACCCGATTGATTGCCGGTGCCACCGCTGTCTACGGCGCAGAGGAAATCGCCCGCAGCTACGGCCGCATCGAAGCCATCCCGGAGCAGCGTGTGCTGGTGGCCGAGGATGGCCACCGCATCGATCTGGCCGGCCGCGAACTGTTGCTGATGCACACGCCGGGCCATGCACTGCACCACTACTGCGTGTGGGATGCACGCAGCCGCAGCTGGTTCACCGGTGATACCTTTGGAATCTCCTACCGTGAGCTGGACAGCGCGCAGGGGGCCTTCATCTTCCCCACCTCCTCGCCGGTGCAGTTCGACCCGGAGGCGATGAAGGCCTCGATCCAGCGCATGCTGGGCTACGGCCCGCAGGCGATGTACCTCACCCACTATGGCCGCGTGCAGCAGGTGCAGAAACTGGCGGATGATCTGTTCGAGCAGATCGATGCCATGGCAGCGATCGGCCGCCAGTGCGATGGGCGCGCGGATCGCCACCGCTGCCTGTTGGCCGCGTTGCAGGCGCTGTACCTGGAGCGCGCCCAGCAGCACGGCTGTGCGCTGGACCAGGCCGCGGTGGCCGAGGTGCTGGCGATGGATATCGAGCTCAACGCGCAGGGCCTGGCCTGCTGGCTGGACCGCATCCGTCTGTAGATCCACGCCATGCGTGGATGATGTGGAGCCATGCGTGGATGAGGCGCGCCCGCGCTGCACCGCGATGTCACGACCACGTTACACTCTGGTGACTCCCCTTGCTGCCGTGGTATAGCCGTGAATCCGATGCGCGTGTTGCTGCTGTCGTCCTGCCTCTTCGTCGGGGGCCTGGCCCATGCTGCCAACGACCTGCCCGGTGGTGGCATCGATCCGCAGGCACTGTCGCGCCACGTGCGCGTGCTGGCCTCGGACGAGTTCGAAGGCCGTGCACCGGCCAGCCAAGGTGAAGAGCGCACGGTGCAGTACCTGATCGAGCAGTTCCGCAGCTACGGCCTGCAGCCCGGCGGCCCCGATGGCAGCTGGGTGCAGCCGGTGCCGCTGGTGCGTGCGCAGCTGGATGGCCCAGCCAAGGCCAGCCTGCAGCTCAAGACGGGCAAGCGCTCCTTGGCCAACGGTGTGGACGTGACCCTGCAGAGCCTGCAGCCGCGCAAGCGCGTGCAGATCCGCAACGCGCCGCTGGTATTCGTCGGCTACGGCATCGACGCACCGGAACGCCACTGGAACGACTACAAGGACGTGGACCTGCACGGCAAGATCGCCGTGGTCCTGATCAACGATGCCGATTTCGAAGCCGACGCGCCGGGCGCGTTCGACGGCAAGGCGGTGACCTATTACGGCCGCTGGACCTACAAGTTCGAGGAAGCCGCACGCCGCGGTGCCGAGGGCGTTCTGATCGTGCACGAGACCGCACCGGCTGCCTATGGCTGGGCCACGGTGAAGAGCTCGGGCACCTCGCCGCTGTTCGACATCGAGCGCGGCCAGGCCGAGGCGATGGCCCAGCACACACCGCTGCGTGGCTGGATGCAGCGCGAACTGGCCGAAGCGATCTTCGCCGACGCCGGCCTGGATTTCGACGCCGAGAAGCGCAAGGCCATGCAGGCCGACTTCCGCCCGGTGGTGCTGGACAATGCGAAGCTGAGCGTGGATTTCGCGATCAAGCGCGAGCAGGTGGTGACCCGCAACGTGGTGGCCAAGCTGCCCGGTGGCGAGCACGGCGATGAGGCGGTGATCTTCTCGGCGCACTGGGATGCCTTCGGAATCGGCCAACCCGATGCCAAGGGTGACCGCATCCGCCACGGCGCCATCGACAACGCCACCGGCGTGGCCACCGTGCTGGAACTGGGGCGCGTGTTCGCTGCCGGCCCGCAGCCGCAGCGCAGCCTGTACTTCGTTGCCCTCACCGCCGAAGAGAAGGGCCTGCTGGGGGCCAGCTACTACGCCGCGCACCCGCTGGCACCGCTGGAAAAGACCGCCGCGGTGCTGAACATCGAAATGTTCAGCCCGGATGGTCCGACTCGTGACATCGCCTCGTGGGGCAAGGGCCGGGTGTCGCTGGAAGGCGATCTGGAACGCGTGGCCAAGGCCCGCGGTCGCAGCTACAGCCCCGACCCCAACCTGGAAGCGGGCTTCTTCTACCGCGCCGACCACTTTGCCTTCGCCCGCCTGGGCGTGCCGGCCATCACCATCGGCCCCGGCCTGGACAAGCTGGACGGCGGCGTCGAAGCCGGCCGCGCGCAGCGCGAGAAGTACTTCGCTGACTGCTACCACCAGGCGTGTGATGCCTGGACCCCGAGCTGGGACCCGGCAGGCCATGCTGCCGACACCCTGCTGGTCTACGACCTGGGTGCCGAGCTGGCCAACAGCCGCCGCTGGCCGCAGTGGCAGAAGGAATCGGAGTTCCACGATGCCCGCCAGAAGAGCGACGCCGCCCGCCGTTGATGGGGGCGACGATGGCGGGACGACGGGCGATGGCGCGTTGTGCGGGTGGCCTGTTGGTAGAGTCGACTGTCAGTCGACCATCGCGCGCAGCGCGGGGTTTTCCGCGACCTGAGGGAAGAGCAGTCGA